>JABDFG010000027.1 GCA_013286655.1 Bacteroidota bacterium | reverse complement strand
TAGGATAAGCCTGGGTTGCATCATATTCCGGGGAGTAATTCCATACGGCGGAAATGCTTCCGTCTTTACTTTTGAATAAGGCATTGCGTACAGAAGCGTTTGTTTGAAGCTGATATAAGGTATTACCTATTTCAGTGGCAGAAGTGGAAAGTGCGCCAGGTAATTTTGTTCTTTTAGATGCAGAATTCCCATTGTTTATTGGTTGGGACTGAACATAAGAAATGTTATTTTCCTTATGAGCATAGATGCTTGTTTTCACCGCAGGAATGTTGGAAAGATAAGCAGGTATTTTTGCCTTATTATTTTGGTTATTGAGAGTTTGAGCATTGCCACAGTATGCAATCATCAAACCTACTCCGAACAGTATTGTCTTTTTCATGATAATTTTGATTAATTAAATGATTGTTTTACATAAATGTTCGCTAATGTAGGGAGAATTATGAAAAAGAGCAAACTAATTATTTCAGGTAATTCTTAATATAATTTGTCAAAAAATGATAGTCGCTGATCCGGGGCAATAGTTCGGTATACTTAAAGTCACTTTCCTTTACAAATACCAGGAAAAGGAATACGGAAGTGGCCAGGTAGGAGAGGGAGGCTGTTATAGCAGCTCCTGTCAGGTGAAAAGAAGGTATCAGCAAAAAAGAAAAAAACAAGGTGAAAACAAGGCCAATGCCAGATCCGATAGTATTGATATGGTTTTTCCCGATTCCCGAAAAGTAGTGGCTGTACATGGCCGATAAACTTAAAGAAATGATTCCGACACTGGAATACCTAATTATTATTGGAATAGAAATAAATTCGGGTCCGAACAGATAGGTGTAAAAATTTTCCGGTAATAATAAAAGGGGTATAAGGCAGCAAAGGCTGGCCCAGAAGCCAAGCTTTGCCAATTGGATAGTCAATATCCTGGATTTATAAATATCAGTCAAATTAGCAATTCGTGAAAATTGGACCATGGCTATACTTTGCCGGATGAGCCATAGTGATTCTGCAATAGCCACCCCGGTCGAATAAATGCCAACGAGTTTGATCCCTGAAAAAACTCCTGAGGAGGAATGATCCAGAATATAATAGCTCATCCGGTAATTTAATAATTGAACAGCGTTCGCCATCTGTATGAAAAATCCGTTCCTGAAAATTTCTTTTATGACCAGAGCAAGACCATTCAATGAAGTAGGTTGAATGTCTTTGGCTATGAACACAAAGCTGAATAAAAAGACAAGTCCGTAACTGATATACAGTGAAATAAAATAAGAAATCAATTCCGTTTTATGGAACACAAACAAAATAGTCAGAAGTGCGGCAAGTAGAAAGATGATTTGAAGAAAATTCAAAAGATTATGATAACGGATGTTTTCTCTGCCTAAAATAAGAGAGAGGTTAATTGTAAATAAAGACTGGAGCAGGGATAAAAAGAAAACATGCAGGGAATATTGAACAGGGATTAGTTTTAAAAAAGTTAATGATACGGCTACAATGGCGGAAGAGATAAATGTCCAACCATAGGCAGAAATAAATAGCTTGAAAACACCAACTCTCGGAACAAGGTAAACCAATGCACCTCCTCCGATTATGTCATTGAAAATCTGAGTAAGAGTTATTCCTAATACAACCAGACTGATTGTTCCCCTGCCTTCTGCACCAAGATATTTAGCAGTAATAATAATGATCAGGAAATTGATAACGGCAGTAATGAATTTCGTCCAAAAGGTGTAAAAAATTTTCCGGAGCATTAATTTAATTTTAGTTTTTTGGAATGTTTCTGGAAAATATTTTTTTCATCTTTCTTTTCCAGCTTCTTCTAAAATGATCCGCTGAAAAAACGATTCGTTTCCCATCAACCAGAGTGTAGTTACCAACCGAAGATAGGGTATGTATTCCATCTTTGTATTTTGAATCAAAAGGTACTAACGAACGAACAGACTCCTCCTTATACTCTGTAGAAGTGAGCTTAATAATCTTGTTTAGGGTAATTGCTCCCCCATATGTTTTGGAACAATCCTGGGAAGGTCGGTACAGATTGTTTTCATGATAGAAAGGAGTTCCTGCACAACGGGAGGAACGAATATCCGTTTTAACCGGGTTGTTCCTATGTGGGTAGAAGGGACCTTCTAATTGACTGGAATAAAAAACGGATAGGCTAAGTGCAGAAGGATTGCCTTTATTGGTACATAAAAGCCACCATTTTTGTTCATAAAAAAACAAAGTGCTGTCAATTGCAGAAAAATCCTTTACTAAAGTTCCCTTTTTTTCCCACTTAAACGATTGTTTATCCAGCAGGTATAAAGACACTTCGTTTGTTTCATAACTTTCAGGAATACAATAAATATTTTGATCGTGTTCCAGTGTATAAGGATAGGATAAATGATGATACTTTTCTATCACTACTGAATAATCAGTAAAAGTAGCACTCTTTTTTTCGTAATATACGGAAGATATAGTCCCTTTTTGCTGTCGGTAACTGTATTTTTCATATAAAATGTGTAACTCCTCGGCTAAAAGGAACCCGAAAGGATCTGCCGCATAGGTTCCTTTTTCGGGACTTGGCAACCATTTGAAATCGGAAGGAACAAGTGAATCACTCAGAAAAGTTTGAATAGGTCTATCAACAAGGGCAACATTCCATTCCTCAGAACAAAAAAGATCGATATAATGAAAAAGAAATTTATTTTTCAATTGGATGAAAAAAAAATTCAAGGCCTGAAAATTGTTCGGAAAGCGGTAGAGAGGCGCGTTCGTTTCAATAGCATTATGATGCAGGTACTGAGCTACATCATTCTGAATGTCGATACAAACCTGTTTAGGCCATCTGGCGCTTTCAAAAAAAAGCATATCCGTGTTGGCTGAATAAGAATGTTGCATGGTTTTAAAATAACCCTTTTTAAGGATTACTCCGGAGTCCAGTTTGTTTGTGAGCCTCTGCAAAATGGCGCCACAGACGTTATCATGATAGTACGTTTCCCAAAATCCCGGAGGGCCCCCTCGGTATTTCTGTTCATCTCCATGATGATAAGACCAGATACCATACCGACTGGTATTTAAAATCTCTCCCCGAATAATATGGAAGCCAAAACGCAGAATAAAATCGAGTCGGAGTTCGGTTATTTTTTTTATATCGTCTTCCTTAAAATAGTGTGAATGCTTATTCTTTATAATCGGTTGGCAGGGCAGGACAGGAATGTTTTTAAAAATGGCTTTTGTATTTACTTCGCGAATTGATTTGGCTTTATACCAAAACCGAAGGTAAACCCTGAAAAAAGAAAAATGAAAAATTCTTTGCAGGGTCTTGTTGAAAAATGGGAGAGCAGAGGGTGTGTTTTCATTTTCTATCAGGACTACAAGTTCCGTGTTTTCGAGTTCGAGGACCTGCTGAATGCACCTGAATTGCCATTCTTTCAGAAAGGTGCCGTTGCACATAACGGCAAAACGAAGTGAAGGTTTTCCGGAAGCAGACATCGTTAGGTTGAGTAATCAGTTAAAATGTATTGATAAACTTCCTGAAATTTTTCCCCTACTATCTCCTTACTGAAATTTCTGATTGCATAATCCCTCAGCATATTTTTGTCGAATTTTTGAAAATTATCCAGCATTTGGTTCATTGCATTCAGCAATTGCTCTTTATTTCCTGGTTCGACAAGCAGGCCCAGATCATTTGTAATATGCTCCGGAATCCCCCCTACCTTGGTTGCGATAACCGGTATACCGCTTGCCAGTGATTCAATGAGCACGCATGGCAAGCTCTCATAATTACTGAATAAAATAAAAAAATCAGAATGTTGCATAATGGCGGCTATTTCTTCCGTAGTTTTTGTGCCATCAAAAAAAACCGATTTGTCAAAAATATTTAATTTTTTTGCCAAATTAATAGCAGGGTGCAAATTTCCATCGCTTATAATTTGCAATTCAAAGTCCTGACGTGAAACTGATAATTTACAAATGCTTTCCAGCAAACCGCTTATGTTTTTTGATTGCTCTTCAAGGGTTGAAATGTGGAGCATCTGTTTTTTTGATCTCTTTGTTCTTGAATGATCGATACTAAAAATGGAAATATCCACTACATTCGGAATGATTGTAAAAGGAGTTTTTACATTTAATCGTTCGATAGCTGTTTCTAAATTTTTCGTAACCACTATAATGCGATCGGCCCCGTTAAAAATTTTACGGGATATAACCTTCCTTAGGAAATTCAGTTTGATTCTATTCACAGATAAATAGCCTGACCAATGTTCGGATACTACATAGCGCAAACCACAAACGTATTTTAAATACAACGCAATAGCTCCTGCCGGGTAAGCAATATGAAGATGAACAATATCCGGTTTGCCCTGCTTTTTAAAAATATAGTTTAACCCTCTCCGATATCCTTCCAGGTATAAAAACAGCCTCAACAACCAGCAGAATACCGGAATAGTACGTTTGATTTTTTTATAATAAACATACACGGTTTCGACTTTATTTATTTTTCGGACTTCGATATTAAAAAAATGATTTGTTAACTTGTCATCGGCACATACGTGCAAAGCATAAACTTCATTTGTTTCTGCTATTGTTTCAACATGTTTCTGTATAAAATTTCCCAAAGTGGGATTAGTCCGGTTGGGATACCAACTGAATAGGAATAATATCTTGTATTTTCGTGGCAAATTGAGGTGCAATTAAGAATAAAGTTAACGGAAATTTGTATCTTCGCGAACCTTTACAATTTATGGTAGCCATAGCTCAGTTGGTTAGAGCATCAGATTGTGGTTCTGAGGGTCGTGGGTTCGAGCCCCATTGGTTACCCATTTACAAATAGCTGAAAACCATAAGGTTAGTAAGCCAATACTAGAAAAGTGCGCCAGCAATTTGGCGCACTTTTCTGTTTTTACAAGTGTTCCAAAAGAAATGAAAAAGCAATTCAATAAAGTCTATATCTCTTTAGGGACAAGGCCTTACGTATATTATTACATTTATAAAAACGGGAAAAAGGAACGTGTACGTGTCTATGGAAACATAAGAAAGGGAACTGAACAATCAGAGATTGGGAGAGCTTTGACAGAATTAAAAGATCAGACACAAACACTTATAAATAGCGGAATTTATGACTTACAGCCATTCTCATCCAGAGAATTAATAGGAGAGTCAATAGGTATTTTAATTAAAAAAGTAATCTCTGACAAGCAAAAATATCTGTCCCAAATGTCACACGGATCACATTCTTCGCATTTGAATAATTTTGCCGAGTTTTTAGCTCAGCGCAATCTTTTAATATCATCTCCGGGAGCTATCAAACAAAGTACTATCGTAGAATATAGGCTGTGGCTGCTTAATAAAGGGGTGAGCAACCGAACCGTAAATAACATACTGATCGATGTCCGCGCATTTTTCAATTACCTGTTTTCTAAGATTGAAGATTATAATTACAAAAATCCTTGCCTTGGTATAGATCGGCTTAGAACCAGATCAGAGACGCATGTGCGTTATACTCAAGGCGAAGCTGAAAAAATAAGCGAATACCTGAAGACTTATGATCCAACACTTTATCTATTCTGTCAGTTCATCACCTATACTTTTTTACGGCCGAATGAAATCAGGCTTCTAAAAATAAATCAAATTGATCTGCAGCAAGGCGTTATTCTTCGAACAGCTGCCAATCACAAGACCGGAAAAAGGAAAATTCAGATTCTTCAGAAAATATTCCATCCAAAGCTCAAAGAGTTGCAGCTTGAAAAATACCCTACTGACTTTTTTATATTTGGATCCGATCATCGCCCGGGAGAAAAATGCTTTGGACATTTTTATTTTACAAAGCGGTTTAAAAAATGCAAGTTGGCGCTTGATTTGTCTGCAAAACAAACCATGTATGGGCTTAAGCATACGTTTATTTCACATCTCAAAACAAACGGAGCGTCCGATGAAGAATTAATGGGTGTGACCGGGCATGAAACGCGCGAAGCGCTCTATAAATATCTGAGAGATATTGGAGCTGCAGATCCTAAAGATCTGAGTGAGCTATATACTTTTGCTTTTTAAAAAAACGCACACCCGTACGTTTTTAACGTTAAAGCATTTTTACATCCAGTTTTGATATATCCCTTAAGAATTCGCTTATACATCGCCAAGTATATATCCAGTCTTCAGTTTCTTCCTTGTCCCACTCGCTACACTGAGGCGAATTTGCTAAATGCCCAATGAGTATACGCGTTAAATTGTCCTCGTGATCTCTTGGATTGTTTTTTGTAAGAAGTAAAATTTTTACATTCACAAGAGCAGCATCTTTTTCCTGCTCTTGTTTTGATTTCTCTTGTATGTTTAGCATAACATTAAAGATTTGAATTATTATAGAAAGCAGAAGGCGGCGCTCCCTGTCCCGCTGCTAAACACACTTACATGGGTTTGTAAGGGTCATTATAACCGTTACACGGGGGTGAAGCACCGCCTTCTACTTTAGGGCATAAAAAAAGCCCTGAAGAGAGTATCGGGCTGTTAGCCCATGTAAATGTGAATAGCGCTACAAAGATAAAAAAAACTTTCTCTTATTGATTTTTTTGTTTCAATTCTTCAAGAATTTTTTTTAAAAGAAAATTTCTTTCTTCTTCAAGCTTAATGCGCTTGTTTGTTTTGTTATACCAGCAAACGAGTTCCCTGATAATTAAAAGAAAAATTGTTATTAAAATAAGAGCTCCGATAAAGTTTGCTATCGCGTTTCCTGCTGCTAGATTATTCATGGGCATTGGGTTTGGTGAATTGCAATTATAATAAATTATTAGGATGTGGCAAGCGTAGCGCCATTTTTAGCTGCATTTGCACGTGCTATACCCTTTGTATAAGCATCCCATTGCCACACGCTTTGAATGCCATTATCCAAATGATCATTTAGCTTATCTAAAGCAGATGCCATACGGGCTGTATGATCGCTTGACGCTGAATTATTTGCAAATGGCACTGGCCCGGTGCTGGAGGATGTGGTGGGACCTCCTGCAGCAAAAGCTTTGCTTTGTCGAATATTTTCAAGTGAAGAAATAATATTGGCTGTTTGAGGGTGTTGTAGCATCCAATTGGGAGCAATCCACTCAGGACCGGCCTCACCGGCGAGAGCCAAAAATGGTTTTGAAACGGGACCTCCTCCTGCAAAAGATGGCATTTTACCTGTTGGACCACCCACTGCAAATTGTACTCCTTCTATTTTAGCAACCTCGGCAAGTCCGGTTGCAATTACTGAGGCTCCTGAAATAATACCGATTGGACCTCCCTGAGCAAGCGCCTGTGACGCTCCCAGATATGTATTTATTATGGCCTGACCTATTGATAAAGCTTTGGAAGCATCAGAATTTTGCTTAGTTAATCCTTGAAGAGCTCCAAAAAGTTGAGAGGTGGCCTGCAGCTCTGCATTCATATTTGCTTTTTTAGCCTGCAAAATACGTTCATCGCTCAGTGCCGTAAGCGCCTCGCGCTCTTTTAAATATTGCGCTTCGATTTGTGCTTTTTGCGCATCATTATCTTTCACCAGATCTAGCTCTTGCTTTTCCTGATCACGGAGTTTATCCATTTTGTCTTTTGTCTCAAGATCGATCTGATTAAGGTCATCCTGCAAATTTTTCTTTTGTGATAATTTTTTTGTCTGCGCTTTAAGATCGGCAATCTCCTTTTCGTGCATATCCCTTTTTTTGGCAAAGGCATCAAGCTGCTTTAAAACCTCCTCCTGGTGCTTTTGCTCTTCTGCATCTGCTTTTGCCTGTATCTGATCTTTCACAACTTTAAGTTCCTGTCCGCGCAGCTGTTCAATTTCCAAAAGCTCCTTAGTATGGCCCTTGGCCTTATCTCTTAATGCGTCGTATTTTTGTTGGACGGCAAGAATCTCTTTATAATCGGAATCAGCACCTTTTAAAGCAAGCTCCTCGCGATCTTTTACAATTTCTTCAAGCAATTTTTTGTAATCAGCCAGCGCTTTTTCATCTGCTTTTTTTTGAGCTTCCTGCTTGGTCTTAATGGTTTTATTAATCAGATCTTGTTCATCGCGTGCAGAGGCAATATGTATGTCTTTAATATTTGCAAGTCTATCTTGAAGTGCTGCAATACTCATGGATGAAATTTGTTTCTCATTCATAGAAACATAATCCTTTGTTTTATTTGCAGCATCTTCCAGCACTTTTTGTGCTTCTTTTGCGGCCGTTTTAACCGGCTCAACTGCTTGCTCTCCAATATGAAATACATGAAAGGTAAGATCGTTGATAAATCCTTTAATACCAAGAGTTATCATTTCCAGCGATGAAATAGCCGCATCCTTTATCCATCCCCACAACGTTCCCCAGGAAGAACCAAGATCTTTTTCATAAGCCTCCATTTCCTTAGCTTGCATCTTCTGTTTATCAGATAGCGTGTCAAAAGAGTTGCCTGCGTCAAATGTGTATTTAGAAAGTGCTTGCAGCAACAAATTAAAATCTCCAATTCTAGTTCCCGTAGAAACAAACTCATCTCCGGATTTCTTAAGGGCTTTAGTCTTCCCTTCAATGGCATTCGCCGCTGTTTCAGTGGCAGTTTTAAGATCAATTCCGTTTACGTGTGCATAATTTGTGATCTCGGGAAGAAGTAATTCAATTTGGTCAGAGGTAAGCCCAAGATTGGTTAACATGCGCTCCGATTCCTGAATCTCTGTTTCTGAGTATATGGTCGTTTCTGATAGCCTATTTGCAAGGTCAAGCAAACGCTGAAAACCCTCAGGACCTTCATTGGTTATGTTATTGACTGAGGTTTCAAGAAGGTGAGCCGTTTCCTCTGCTTTTGTAAATGCATCTATACACGCTTCCGCGAATTCAACAACCTTTGAAATACCAAAGGTTAAGCCAAAGGCTCCGGCAAGCTCTGTGGCCATCTGAGTGCCTTCCTCAAGGGCTGCCGAAACGCCTTTTATTTCATCCCGTGTGGCTGAAATCTGACTATTTACAGATTGCAGCTTTTCCATCTGGTCCATATATTCCTGACTACCAATGGTAGTTTCCCGGATGGATGCCGTTAAGGCCTTTTGTGCCTGTTGAAGATCAGACAGGGTTTTTCCGGCCCGATCTCCATTTATAATAACATCCAGGTTAACCTGGTCAGTTCTGGTTGCTGCCATTTTCAAGTTGTTTTATCGTGTATTCCACCCCTGCTTTATAATTATTTTGTATACGTCTGAGAAGTCCTCCATAGATCAGGGGATAAACAACGGAAGCATACCATTTCTCAGGTTTTCTAGTCTTTAATCGTTTGGTATTGCCTTCAATGCTCTCAAATTTGGATCTACGGCCAGCTCCCATATCCACAAACCTTCCATACTCCAAAAAAGAAAGCTGGTAAGACCCGCTATTGCCACCGGAGGCCTCAAATACCTGGTAAGAAAGAGAGTTCAAAAGATTACCAGTAACCTCAATATTTTTTTCGACTAACTTTTTTTTTAATTCAAGCTCTACCACGAACGCCCAATCAAGTAAGGCATTTTGAACATAATTTGTTTGATTGGAATTAAAAGTGTTCATAGGTTCAAAAGTTCAACTGTTGCAGGAAGTACCTGGTCTGGTGTTGCATCTAATCTGATCCTGGATATAAAATAAAATACGCGATCGATATACTGTTTTTGAAGTACGTCCATATCTTTAAGACTGGCACCTGTTAGGTTCTGAGTATACGTCACAAGCTTTGCAGGCATAATGAATTGAACAAATGCTTTGTGAAACATTTCGAATAACCCGTAGCTCTTATCCCATTGGAGTGCATATTTTGCGATGATGTCGCCTACATAATCATAAATAGTACTTGAGGCCATTGGATATTCATCTCCATCGCTATTGTATTGCATTCCCCGGTAAAACATCAGACGTACATCCTTTTGAAGTGTAATGCCGTTGTTAAAAGCCGTAGAGCTCCCAATGGCATTTAATACGGGAGTTAAAAAATTTATTCCTGAAAAAATCTCCACCACATCCATGAATAAAGGAGACAGTGCAGGGTTTATGGAGTTCCCTCCAAGCCCAATTGGAAGAGGGAAGAAAATGTCACTAATTGAATACCATTCATATCCGTTTATTATGTCATAAACAGATGCATAAATCGTATTGGTATCTAATGCGTAGGCAATAGTGTTTGGCGCAGCTTGTGGAAAATCAGAAAGGGTATTAAAACTTCCTGCGGACACCCAGTCAGATTGCTCAGAGGAATTGGCCGATGCCCAGTCATCGTCGGATGGGAACTGGAAAGAAAATATAAATCCGGTATGCAGCTCTTTTTCAATTAATGGATCGGGCCTTGAAATAGAGGTTTTTTCTACATAATTGGTTGAAGGGATTATGTTTTTTGCCAGATTAAGATAGGCTACGTTTTTATTGTTGTCAAATTTTAATTTAACCAAAAATGTAGTGAAAATAGCAAGTAAAAAGTCTGTACAAAGTATGTCTGGAACATGGTTTCGTAGATTTATAGTGTTACTATAACTATTTAGTGTGGCATCTGGAATAAATTTCACTTCCACAAATGATCCGGAGTCTCCTGAATGAACTATTAAATTGGTATCTACGCCGCCTGCAGTTGCATGGAAAGTTACCGTAATTGCACTTCCGATATCGGATCCTAAATAGATATCAAATGTTTGATCAATTGGCACAACTGTAGTACCGGTGCTCGCAAAGTTATATGTTGCTATGGAACTTCCGTTTTTACAAATATCAACTTCAATATTTGTAGGTGTGGATGGATCGATAGTGGTATCTTGAAAATCATATACCAGAACTACTCTTACCGAAATATTACCCGTCAATGGAACTATCCATTCACCGGTTGACGTGTTATAATCACCATTGGTATCAAGTCCAAAACCAGAAGAATCATTATCAAAAATTATTGTTCCTGATGCTGCTATTAAATCTGTAGTCAATAATGCTATTGTATGATGTTCCGGCTGATTTTTTTGATCAATGGCAAAATTTGAATACACAAATAGCTGCTGTAGCTCAGGATCTGAAATAAAATCTCCTGCCAAGGTAAAGCCTGCCAGTGCAAACATTTGCTTTAACAAATATCCCAGATAAGGCATTGGAATCAGACAGTAATTATTTACGGCCACTCCTGATACATAAGAATTGTATTTAAAAGCGCCAAGCGCAGCGTCATAGGTATTGATATATCCTAAATAATCTGTGTTGGCACTTCCGTAAAATCCGGAATTACAGATAGTGGGAAAACAATAATCATAAACAAGCGGTGCTGCCAGGCTCACATTTTTAGCATGTACCAAAACATCCGATGTAGTGGTGCCAATGTAACGATTACCTCCAAGAGGGATATCGGAAAGCTTTAAGTTTAAAAGTGCATTTTTTAAAATGATTACTGCAGAAGTAAACGTGCAAATGTAGCGGCCACCTTCAATGCGTGTGACGTTTAAAATTCCCGAAATAAACAGATCACCATCCATGTATAGATCTGCGTTGTAATCCTGCTCAAAGGTTTGTGTATTGCTAATTATTCTGGCAAGATTGAGCGCGATATCGTTTACAGGATCAAACGGAAGAGAGAAGGGGAGTGAATAGTCCCCTAAAATAAAATCGGGAGCTGTTAAGGTAGTGTTGACTTCAATGCTGATAGAACTCTTTGAATCAAGTGTTAAAAAAGCATCTCCTATTTTAAGTGAATAACCCATGACTTGACTAAAAAGTTTAAACTATTAAGATTCGCCGCCACCGCCACCTTCTTCATCACCACCTCCATCAGGAGCTGGAATTGTTCCCCGTGGGGCTAGATTATTGAAAGCATAGGAATATTCAAAGTTTAATGGAAGAAGGGTCTGCCGAGATGTGTATTTATCAATTGAAGCCGTATTTATAATAACAGGCACAAACTCTCCATTAAAATCCTCATATACATTTTTTGAATATAACAGCTCTTCCAGCCAGTCAATCTCAGCCTTTGTCCTCCATCCTGCAGCTTGCTTATAGGTTGGTTGCCCTATTGAAAGTAGCTTTTGAAACCCAGCTGCTACTGGGGAATAACCTTGCTGTAATATTTTTTGGCCAACATCGGTTTGAACGGATAGAGATGTAGAGTTTTCACCCGTTGTCCGAAGTGTATCAAAACCGCCAACTGAGTTTTCGATTAGAAAATAACGCTGATCCACTTCTGGCTTTAAAATCAATTTATAAGTGAAAATCTCGCTGATAACAGTGTTTGTTTGATCAGCTATCCAGATATCCCATTTAATAATTTGCTTGCCCGCTACAGGATTAATTATTTGACTATAACCAGTAGGAAACATATAAATGTCGTACTCTGAAATACTTGTTTTTGTAAGTGGAGTATTTACAGAGGTAGATCCATCCGAGTAATAATATTTTGCTATTAATTTAATTGTAGTTGCCGCCGATGGTACCATAAATGATAAATACTCCTGTTGAGATGTGGTAACGGTCTTAATGCGGGGTTGCCAGGTTAAAAACTTTTGCGATGCTACGAAATAAGAAGTTAAAATTGAAGTAGTATACGAGTTCTCAAAAAAACTAAGTGCTCCCTTTAAAATATAACAGATGCTGCTTTCTGTCATTTGCTGGATGACCGGCAAATCACCATAAGACTCAGCATAACGTATCTTGTATCTTCCAATACAGTTCACTACGCTCATTACCGTGGTCATAGCATAAGATGGTAAATCAATACCAAGTTGAGCATGTAATGCATCGTGGATATCAAAAACAACAGATGTTGCTGCAGGTATTAATGCCTGAGAGTGAATTTTAACAAAGGATCCGCTCTTATAGGATGTTTCAAAATAGATATCAAGTATTATCTTGAAGTTGGTTCTGTTTACCTGATCTACACCTGCTGTATTTGTGCTAAATGTGAAACCCGTTGCCGTGGTACTTGGACTTATGAAACTATATGCGCTTCCAGGAAACTTTGCTGTAAGAATAACATGCGAAGTGTCAGATGTTATAATATAAGCATCGGATATGTAATAATTTGACGCGAGATCGGCGGCCAGCTGAAGAATGAAATTTGCTAATGTCAATGATCCTGCCGTGCGAAGAGTATTTCCGGTATTATCAAGAGCGCTTGCAAAGGTCATGGTAATTAACCCGGCGTTAAACGGAAGTTTTACATATTGCCCAACTGTTGCCGAAGTCCCGGAAACAGCTATCTTCAAAACTGAAATAACTCCTGCTGTTGAAACGTTGTTATCTGTGCTAATTTTAGCCCATACATTATTTCTGCTGAGCTGATATTCTCCAGGGGTTGTATTAAGGGTAAGGCTCATTTGTTTTTGCTTAAAAACTCTATTGTTGCTGCTATGCCCGAATTATCTAATTGAAACTTTTCAGCCTGAGTGATTCCGAAGTTAGTGGCCGAAATACCCAGGGTGTCGATCTGAATAGATCGTTTGAGGTTATAAGGTGAATTTTCAAGCATTACTTGTTGAGAATTGAGCGCACATTCTATTAGTGCAATGATTGCCTTCTGAGGGTGTCCCCATCCGATCGGCGTGGGCGCGTACCCATATTTAAAGCAGATTCCCAATGTCTGTTCTTCGGGGGTAATGGAGTCGAATGCCGTTACGGGGAAGTCCATTACGGTACCACCATCTACAAAAGTGTCAGGCATTCCGGGAATCTGGTAGGCCTGGAATAATCCGGGTATTGACATGGAGGCGCGAACGGCATAAGCAATAGGTGTTTTAGGGGTGGTTTCTTTGCTAAATCTTATTACCCCTCTTTGATCCAAAGAGCAAGCGAAGGTCACCAGGTCAATGCTGGTTAAATCACCAAAACAGGTTAATTCGTTACCTGTCTTTGCTTTAATTTTTGATTTTATCCAATCTAAAAACACATCACCAGGATGTAGGCCATAACGTTCGTAATCTTGAATTGCTCCTGTCCAGTTCCCATCTTTAAATGTTGAAAAGTCAGTATTAGTGATTATGTCCTTTATTTCAGCGGAAACATATCCAGTACTCAATAAAGTAGCGACAATTGATCCGGCAGAAACTCCCGCAATCCGGGTAATGCCCTTTAAAATTCCTTTGGATTCCAACACCGAAACGGCGCCAGCTTCCCCACATCCGAGTACTCCGCATCCTTCCAGTGTTAGATTAGTTATCATTTTGAACAGTTTGTTAATTGTTGTAATTCTTGCTCGCCTTTTAACAGATACAGGTATTCGTCACAATCTATTTTTCCGGAAACATAATCATTAGCAAATCCCTGAGCCCGTAATGACTGAGGAAAGAACGCTTTGGCTTGTTTTCGAAATTCCTCCTTGCCAATCTGACTATTGCAATCATAATGGTAATGGTTGATTGTGCAACCGGTAAAAAGAAGCATAGTCAATATTCCTTTCCTCATTTTGCTGCAGGTGTATTTGCCTCGCTATTGGCAGGTTGCACTTTTGATTTAGCGTCGGCTGTGTAGTATCCAGAAATTACTTCCATAATACCAAAAGCCAATCCTACTCCATGAAGTCCGGTAAATTGTCCGTTTAAAAAAGCGTGAAATAATACGCCTCCTATCACCGTTACGCCTTTGGCTATTCCGGCAACTGTTGTTTTGATGTTTGCTAAGTTCATTTTGTTATTTTTTAGTTTAAATAAATCAGTTATACGACTGCTTTCTTCTGAATTAAAGCAGTCCAGTTTTTTACTTCGAAATGTGGCCTATCTTCTTTTGGATTAGGGAAATTTCCTCCCCATTCTATATTGGGTTCTATGGCTGAAATAATCTGCCAAAAAAGAACAAATAGGGTAGGAGTCCAATCTAATGAGCCGTCTGCCTTTTTAAATGCAATATCAAAAGCGTACGATGGCAAATAGTTATGAGGGCTTTCTCCTGGGCGAGCCCAGGTTACAACTATTCCTTTTGTTATTCTACCCTGGTTAAAAGTTGATTGCTGCTCTTGCGGTGAGCGATAAGCGCAATCAACAAAAGGAACTGATTTGTCTGCATGCTGCTGTGCCCACTGTGCCAAAGCCTTGGAATATGCATTTGACAAAATAACCTGACAGTCAGTTATATTTCTTGTTGCCATTTATTAAAATTTTGGATTTTTATTACGTTTTAACCTGTTAACCGTATCTAATGTTTCGGGCTTATATGCGCCCCTTCCATTTTCCTTCATGTCATCCAACTTTGTTTCCACCACTTTTACGCTTGATTTTATTTCGGCGATTGCCTGTATGAACGACATCTTATCGCTCTCGTCCTTCTCTTCATGGTCTTTAACGATTTTCTGAAGTAGTGGCAATTCGTTTGATGTATTTTTACTTTGAGCAACAAATGCGCTTATTGTAAAAATGCCACCAACAAAGAATGACACCAGTCCTATCCACCCCATTAGTTTATTGAGCGTTATTTTTGCCTGAGCTGTCATAGTTAATGTCTTTTAAAAACCATAAATCTTGATGTATCAACATATTCAACGCGAATGCTGTCACCATAACCATTGCCAACAATCGTATTATATATCTTTGAAAAGCTCGTGTCGGTTAGAATATTTGTTGGTAAAATCCAACTGATAGAATCCCTCAGCATTATGGGCTGATAGTCAACGTGATTATGGGCAAGATATAACTGTACCCATATTTGTGAATGTAAGCTATCCAAATAGTGCTTGTTGTTTTTGTCCAACACTATGCATGTGCATTGAGCTTTGACAAACAGCGGAAATAGCAATATGAATAATATTTTTTTCATAGTCCGAAGCCCATTTCAAAAGCCAGTGATTGAGTGCGATTCCAGAAATTCAATTGATTAATTCCTCCTCCTCCGAAAAAAACAAGGGAAATTTGCCTTATTGAGAACTGCCCAGCCGTTCCATTCATGTTACTAGCACAGGCATAGATTGATTTAGAAGTTACACCATTAGAAGCGTTGGTTCCGCTAATGGCCTGTACGCCTCTATTCCATATCGAGGAAGTTGTCGAAGATGTTCTCACAACACTGTATACACCACCAACTGCGCCAATATCGCCAGTAGTATTAAGACCACCACCGTTGTCATTTATGTCAGTTGCTGTTTGGTTTGAGGGAGTCGTTTGATTATCTCTGCATATTAATACATTCCAATGCGATCCATCTTCACCTCCTATTTCCCACATATTATCCACCAATCCTCCGGTAGAATTGGTATACAGGCCAAAAGAGGCTGAATTTTGCGTAAAATTAACGCCCTGCGTTGAAGGAGTGAAATTCAGATTAACATAGCTGCTGGTTCCGTTTCCGTGATAGTTAAGAAAATTCCATGCACAGCTATTAACAGCTGTTACTGCTGTCGATGACGGATTAGGGATTGAAATACCCGCATTAGTTTGGTTATCCTGTCCGAATAGCCAGAACCTGTCCAATAATTGAAAATCTCCATCGTTAAATGTACCTATGCACCATCTATTAACAGCATATGTGGTGTTACACGCAGGAATAGTTGATAAAACATTTTCCCAGGCTACTGTTTGAGTGGACAATGGAAATTGAAATCCCGTCCGCTGCGAATAGCAGAATACTGGCAAAAGCAATATGAATAATATTTTACGGTACATTTTGCGCTGATGTTACTTTATACTTGGTATTTGTTATTCTATCTATCCATATAGTAAATTGTCCCGATGTTGTGCTGTGTAATGTGAGTGTCTGTCCAGATACACCTGGTTGAGCTGCGCTAACTATTGTTCCGGTGGGGAATGTTAAAACGGCATCGGTGGCAGTTGTTTTCCAATATTCAACTTTAGCAATCTCTCCCAAAATGATATTTGAATAACTTACCGTAACAGCCGTAGCGTTACTGCTAACGCTATCTGTTTCCTGATATGTAGAATGACCATTTATTGTTATTGCTCCCGTGGATACCGAATTAGTAACAGTGGTTGGGGGGATAATAGTTGCGCCACCTGAGCAACTTAATGTACCACCCGTAACAGTTCCGATATTGTTTGCCGTTCCGTTTAAGTAGCTTGTTCCATTTACGCTGAATTGATAACCGTTGTTAATTTTTGTGTTAACCGAAACAAATGTCTGGCCAGCTATTAAGCCTTTATTAATAAATACGGCAGGCGTATCCCAGGGTTCGTAAACGCCAACTATCAAACCGCCTGGGCCATCTGCGTATAACATAGTCGCATTAGTACCATCGCCACCAGAAAAAATAGCATTCCGTTGCAGACATCCTGTGCACCCGTCGCTAGTTTCTCCATATCCGTAGCATTGCATTTGTGCATATACTGGATAAGAAGTGTTATACATCCCCTCGTAAGCAATAACGGCAGTATATGCATTCGCTCCATGTGATGTGTTTGTCACCTGTAAGGCAGTGTTTGCATTTATAGAGTCTTTTATCTCAACAGTAGCCATTGGTGTCTTCGTTCCTATTCCCATCCATGCGTGTACTCCATTGGTGCCATAAAAAGCATTACTAACAAGATTGTTATCCGGCTTAAGCCTGAATCTCTCATGGCCGTTTGCATCGAAAACCATGTCAATACTATCCTTTGTCCCTTCAAAGTTGGTTCCGGCCACTGTTCCTGAATTTCCATGCGTTGACCACAATTTAGTTGTGTCTGCGTAAATTGTTGTACTGGATATTTTTATTCCATTTCCAGCAGAATAAGTGGATCCTCCCGCTGCACCAATCCCATGCCATCTGTTTCCATCATACCAATATATTGTATCACCTTGTGTTGTATTAATTATTGTTAAACCAGAAGCAGGTGATGATATAGCATTCATTTGTGTGGTAGTCATTCTCGGTGGCAATAATCCCTGCGTAGTACTGGTAATATCTAATTTCGCTGATGCAACTGGAGATATCGTACCAATACCTATATTTCCAGCACTGGAAACCCTCATTCGTTCCAAACCATTTGAATAAACCATCATTGGGTGATTATCAGAAGTTCCAAATATGAAACTGCCTGCAGCACTCCCAAGTGTAATTGATGATGGAAGATATAAACCCGATGGAGAAAGAGTACTGCTGTTTGCTGTGATCAAAAGATTGGCAACATCTGAATTAATTGATAATCCGGCTTCTGAAGCATTTCCTGTATTAGGATTATTTATACTTTCTAATGTTAAATTGTTTTGATTTTTGCTTATAAGCAATTGTTCATCATTGTATATTGTGGCCGCTCCATTTCCAATAGTTAATGGGAAACCAGGGCTTGTAGTTCCTATGCCTACATTTCCTGTAGCTGAAATCCTGGCTCTTTCAAGATTATCAGTATAAAACATCATTGGGTGATTGTCAGCCGGCCCAACAAGTAATGATCCAATTGAAGCTATTGATGTTGAGGATGGCAAAGTCATTCCAGAGGGGGTCGCAGTACTACTATTTGAAGCAATTAAAAGATTTGCCACATCTGACAATACAGCCAGTCCAGCTGCTGAATTACTTCCAGCATTCGGGTTATTTACGCTTGACAATGTTATATTATTTTGATTTTTACTTAATAGAAATGATTCTATTCCATATACAGTTGGTCCACCGGTTCCTATGATTATATTTCCACTGCTTTGAGTAATAACGCTGTTTCCCTGAGATTCTGTGCCATCCCAAAGAGGAACGTAACCAGAAGTGCCTGAGCCGGTTGGATACGAACCCCAATATGTAGCAATGAAATCAGCTATTTTCATCGATTTATTAGCTCCAACAGCGCCTCCCGAATCACATTTTAATATCAGATCAGTTGTTTTTCCTGTTGTAGTTCTGGGATAATTCTGAAGTTTATCAGTTTGAGCATTTATAAGCCCGGTAAACAATAAGAGAATGACGACGATTTTTTTCATATCAAGTAGTATAAATTCCTTTATTGGTTTGACATACAACCCCGTTGATCTTTGTTAACTCAAGCCATTCATTATAATCTCCATGGACCTGGCAGTTTATCCCTCCATCAAGGCGCGGATTGTTGGTGCCGGTACCGCTTATGAAGTTTACAGTAACTCCCGAATCAGCGAAAAAACGAATTGGAACATTACTTGGAAGATTGGTTACTGTGTCAATATTTTCATTTGCGTTTGAGCTCGTTAATTTTATATGAGCCTTGATTGCATTTGAGGGAACTGTTACTGTATTATTTAAGGTCGTCAATCCGGTTATGTCAATGTTGCCTCCATCAAAATCCATATCAAAGGAAGGTCCCGGAGTTCCAGGTAATCCAGACACGCTCACTCCTACATTCAATTGCTTGCCTGTAAATACCGGTGTGGCTACTATGACTTGTATGTTATAAGACATAATTAAGGCAGCGTTAATGTGCTTGTAATACTTTGTACTATTTCACCTATATAAATACCCTGACCCAAAAGATCATAATATCCGTCTTCGTAACTCACGTCAGCGGTTTGTATGCGTACTTCTGCAAACACTTTACCAGGAGGAGCAGTTATGGTATCTCCCGTCTCAATTTTAAATTTTAATATTCCAGATGATGCACTGGTTACATCCAAAACAGACCATCCTGCAGCGCTATTTTTAGAATATTTTTGAAGAAGTGTTCCATCCTCATAATATACTGCCACAATTAGTTTACTTGCTGAAGACATATCATAAGCGGCACCACTTGAATCAGTGACGGTAAGCTGAATTTGTTGATCAGCGGCTTGTAATATTGGATTTATAATGTCCGGTCTCATTGAAGTGGCGTTTCGTTATTCCACTGCGTTGGATCAAATCCAAGTGAAGCGGGTTGATTAAAATTGAATGTGCATCGGTAACCAAATCCACTATTTAAAATATTGGCTACGTAATGCAAGTGAAAGCTACTAATCTCAAGACCAGAAAGTATCCTGTTTTTATAATCCTTACGTATTTTTGAAATTACCTGATAACATATATTATAAGCCTGATCAATCAGCGCACGCAAATCGTCATAATCCCCAGTCTTTGGATTAAACTGCTTTATTATGGAAAATGCGCAGGCCGGAAAAGCCCTTTCATTGTCATTTTTAAGATCATTGAAATTCGCTTCTAGGTTTTCAAGAACCATCGTAAAGCCTCCATCCCAATCCGAGCGGGCATCGTTTAATATCTCTTCTATACTCAGAGCATAGAAATGAGTTACCAAAGGCGGATTATGCCCAATGAGTTTATTGTTTATGGCGGCCTGCTTAAAATAATTGGTATATGTCGCTGGAGTAATGATCATTTTTTGTCGGCCTGCTTTTGTAATTTTTTTAAGTAAACCAGAATTGTAAAAATTGGTGTATCGGACGTTTGATCCATTGATCCGAACTTGTCTCCGGAAAGATCAAGGATCAGCTCTGCCCAATTTTGTTTTTGTTTATCTCCTTTTTTTGTTTTAGTAAAAAGGCTCTGATTGTCTCTAATGATCTTTTCTCTGCAACCTATGTAAAACAAAAGCACTACTTGTTTAAGATGGCTATTCCAACCTTTTATTTTTTGAGCTCTTGAGTCAATTGAGGCATCGTTAAATTTTGCTCGTTTATCAAGGTGATCCTGATTTTCAAAAGCCTGTTCCCGATATAGTGTTGCGCATAGCTTATTTAAGAACTCTTCGCTCTGAGTGGTATGATATTTTAAAAAGTATGTTTCAGTAAAGGCGAACTCTCCAACGGATAAAAATCGCAGTCCGTCTGCAGGTCCATGAAGCCCATTGATAATTGGGAATTTGTTTTCTGTAAGATTGTTACTTTCAAAAATAAAATCAACTGTTTTTAAAAGATCCAGCATTTGCTCTGGCAGTATTTTTCTAAATGCCCGGGTGCGGGAAGAAAATACATTGAAAGGATTAACCCCAAGCATCACCTGTAAAAGAGCCATTCGGATAAATAAAACGGCTTTGCTTTGCTCTTTTTTTAAATAAGCCTTAGAAGAAGAAAATACAGGACGCCACTTTTGCAGCTGCGATGCAATATAATAAAGTTGATCCTTAGAGCATTCGTTCCAGGTGCGCGGAGAATTAATTGAGATATGTCCAAGTTGAATGATGTTCATAATCCTACAATTCCCTTCTTTGGTTTTCTTTTTCCGTTCAAATAAATTGATCCTTCTCTTTGGCTTTCTCCAGACTCGTCATAGTGGTCGTAGTCATGTTGGTGATGATTACCATCATCACAATTGCCCGGAGTGGGGGGAGCGACATACAATGAGCTGGAGAAATAACTTGTGTATTTTGAAGAACTGGCGTTTGCGTTTAAGTAATCGGTAAGTATTTTAAGATATGCGCGTCCGTCCTCATTAGCTTGGCGCTGAATGGCATCCAGGATATCACTTGCTGCAGGTTCATAGGCTTTGGTTGTTATGCGGCCTACGTCCCGGAAAGTAAGTACCCCACGGTCGTTAAGCGTTATCGACTTGTCGGTTAAACCCTTGGCAATGGCAAGGTGAGCCACTGCCGGCTGAATGTAATTTAGTAGTGCCTGATTGTCAGCTCCAACTGTTCCGGAAGTGATATCGGATTTAATGGAAGCAAAAGTTGCAGGGTCCAGTACTGCCCTTATAAAAAAGTCTTCCACCTTTTTCATCGCTGGCATGAGAGAAATAAAAACAAGACGCGATTGATTGATTGAGAAGAGAGTATCAAACTGTATAGCGGTTGTTATAAATAGCGATTTGTAAACGGTATAAGAACTGGATCCGGCCCAAAGTGAATAATCGGACTTATTGGCTTCCATAAAAACAAGCAATTGTTCTAATGCAGAAAACCCGCTCTGAAGAGAACTTTGATCCAGCTTATCGGTCTGCCACTGGAAAGCGGTTTTCATCGTATCCGTATTGGCAATTCTAATTCCTGAATTATCAATTTGAACCTGGCCAAATGGTAACCATAGGTTAAATGCAAAACAAGTAAGTGCTGCCTGCACTTTGGCTAGCAGTTTGGTTTGAGCAGGACTTAAGGTATATGGCTCGTTATTGTAAGCGCCATTAAGATCATCGTATTGTGCCTGAGATATGGCTGGAATAATTGTGCCAACTTCAGCTTCCGTTACAAATGGAAGGATCCCGGAAGGGTCAAATGTTTTGTTAAGTGGCAGAAATGTCCTTAACTCATCTGAAGTTTTTATCAGTGCCATTATAAACTTCCCTCCGGTTTAATAGGTTGCGCCATCTGCATCTGCTGCCCTTCCTCTAGGGTTGATATGTAATAGTTTCGGAACCAAAATTGAAAATTGGGATACTTTTTTGTCCATCCATTATAATCTGCCGCGAAATTAAATGGCTCTAAAATGATGTCCTGATCTGCTTTACAGTTATTGACGTAAATATTAAATGCCACACGTTTATCAGATCCGGATCCTGCGCCCATCCCTTTACCTGGAGAATTTCCAAGTAATGTTGGATCAACTCCAAGAGCTGAGTAATGATGTGAGCTCGCTTCCTGGCTATCCTCAACGTACATACCGTCTTTCAGCTTATCATCGATGGCTGTGATACGCCAACCGGCATATTCTTTCATGGAATGCTGGTCGAACTGGAAGGTAGACATGATGCTACGACCTGCGTTTGTGGATCCAGTTAAGATATCGTTGAACTTTTTAAGTTCTTCCTCCATCTTTTTTAGCCGATCTGCCTGAGAAAAAGTATCCCAGGATGGATATTTCCACTTCCACCAGGAAATGCTTACCTCAATGTGGTATTTTATAGTAAGCTGATTTTGTAATAGAGACTTTTTAAACTCAGGAATTCCCTTTGCGACCTCTGCCCATCCGCTTGACCTAAGAGAATCCCAGGGAGCAAGTGAATAGTATATTCTTCCTGGAGTTGGGTATTGGCAAGGAAACATATAAATATCTGAATCTTTGCGTGATTGAAGGCTCGCTACCGGATCATAAGTGGTATCAAACATTGGAACGGTAAGGGAATTTAAAAGCCCACCACCTACGCTCCAGTTTGCGTTTATATAACAATTGTCAATGGAATTATTGTTGTCAATGTTCTGCCTTTGAAGCCGGCACATATCAGCCTTGTAAGCAAATACGGCAGCTATCTCTGAACGGTCTTTACTTAGGACTAATGAAGGAAATGTATTATAAAACCAATAGTAATCCATAGCCAGCTGCAGGATCTGCCGCTTATAATTGGTACGTTTAAGCCATGCGTCTATGTAAGGATCAAACATAGGCTTTAAACTTTCCTCCCCCGTTGTTGGATCATTCACAACAGTTCCATACACCAGGCCTGAAGAATACATTGCTTTTGCCTTCCATTCCAAAACTGCCGGAATGATGGTTGAAAAATTAGCAGCCTCTATGACCTCCTGAGGGAATAAATTCCATTCACCCCAGGGCGCAACGTTTAAAATGGAGTTTATTAAAAGTATTTTGGGTGTCGGAGCCTCAATTGCAGGTGATTTTCCTTTACCAAATGAAACAATGGCCTTGTGTTTTTCAAGGTAAGCCATGTTTGCATCCGGATTTATTATCACTTCGCTCATCAATAGAATACTTTTTGCCCGTTAACTCTTGTAATTAACTTTTGATGAACCGCCATAGGATGGTACGAGTTCTCTGAATTACGTATTCCAATTCGATGCTTGCTTTCAAACGGAAGCCCACAGGAAACAGCCTTGTCAATTGCAATAAGTTCACCTCCTGATTTTTTCTTTTCATCACACGATATAAAGCTTATAGAAAACGCGCTTTGTCGATCATTAATAATGGCAAGAGCATCATTTAAGTGAAGCATAGAGCAAAAAAAGACTATTGGGCCGGCTAAAAAAAGGACATTCCAAACCCTATAAATCAAAGTCCAGTTTATTTTGATTCAAGTATTTGAGTGTAAAACGATTAAAACTTTAAATATCAACGCGTTAAACATTGTATTGCTCAAAAGCCAGCCACGCCCTATTGGCAATTGGAAATTTTTTTTTGAAAAAAAACAGGATATCTTATGGAAATTACCAGTTAGTGAATGACATCACCAATGAACTCGGTTTGTTTGGAGATCTGATTGTAGTACTTACCCATGAGCAAGGTGTCAGCTGCGTCGGATGCGTGTGTGGTTTCACTTTGATCACGTGCCTTGTTGCGCTCCTCTGTCTTGTCTTTCTCAAAGCCCTTACTGCCTTGGCGAACGCCTGCATGTAGCATTGATATGAGTAACACACGCGCATTGTTACGGTTGATCAGTATAGGCACCATACGTCCGTCTCCGGAAAGCGCAATGTTCCATACAAGATACCGGACATGATGCGCTGAAGCTTGACCTATGTACATGTTGTTCACGTGCCATCCTTTGGCCCGGAATGCATCAACTACTTCTGTCTGATAAGTCACCGAAGTCGTACCTATACCACCGATAGCGGTATGATCATAGTAATAGTTAACAACTTTGGTTCGATGGGTACTATAATAATCACAGAAGTTATCCACCACCGCTTTGGTAAGCAGCGGATGCTTCACATACATACAGTTGATAAAACGAAAGGCGTTCATGTGCTCTTGACCCGCTACAATAACGTTGATACTTGCGCCGTAATCCATGGCAATGTCGATAGGCATACCCGGATTTAAGTCTCCATCCTGACGCGAAGTTAGGTTTTGAGCCACATCAAATTTGTAGTTCAATCCATCCAGATATGAATTGTCAAAAGCTGTATAAGTGTGTTTTTCCTCATTTAATAATGCATAAAATCCACCTTCTATTTTATCTGGTCGAATATTTAAAATTTCTGCTTTATAGATCAAATCAGGCAAGCGTCTTTGATTGTCCTTGAAAAACTTTTCTCCAAGATTAATGCGATTTTCTTCCGCCGATGCTCGTAAATAAAAAATTTCACTTGGATTTTTTTGTGCTTCTTTTTCAACATTGTAAACCCATCTTCCTTTTGACGTCATAGGAACAGTCCCGCAAAAAAACTCGCTGTGATGCAATGGGCATTTTCCAAAACGGTCAAGATTTCCTCTGTTTGTGGCAAATACGTCATTGAATAATTTTATTTCTTCTAAAATTGTCATTTCGTCTCCCAGTACTGCATCTGAATTTATACCTCGTCCGGATCCTGGACGATCTTGAGAAACAAAATGAAATCCAGCACCGGTATACCAATGCATATAATAATCAAATTTTAAAGGTGGCTCATACGGCATTTCCCATTTCCATGATTTTGGAGCGGTTCGTCCGATAAAATAATGAAGACCTTGGTAAAATCCCAATCGTTCCAATGAAGCTATTGTGGATGGAAGTGTTCTGGTTAAAATTTGTTGATAGGTTTCTCCAACAATTACAGAAGATGATCTTGGCATTTGATGTGCAAGCTCTTTAAGTTGCCAGCCGAATATTGTGCTTTTTCCCAATCCTCTCCCGGCTTCCAAGTATTTTCTTGATTGCGGCGCAAGCACCATTAATGCCTGAGGTAAATTAAAAATTATTTCCTTCGTTTGGTTTTTCTCCTGACTCATCTAAAGTAGTGTGATCTGTTTCAATTGTTTTCGCGACTTCATTTCTAATTTCCGACAAATTCACGGCGCCTTTATTCATCATTGTTTTTAAAAGATGCATTGCTTCTGGTGGGATATTAAGTGTAAAAAAATGCTGCTCGAGTTTTGAAAAATCAGGCAGATCGGCATCATTGTTATCCAATCCTCCAAGCTTAATAAGATTCATGTGCTGAGCTGCCGCTGCCTTAAGATCTCCTTTCCGGATGGCTAATTGCAAAATTTTGTGTCCCATTTCTTTTAAAATGTGACGTTCGCCTTCTTTGGAGGCTCTTCCAACTTCACCAAATAATTTTTTGCAGTTTTTAACATCTATATATACCTGTGATCGGCCAATTGGATGATGTATTTTGCATATAAAATTTACAACTTGTTCGGTTGATCTTCCGTTACATAGTAGTATCCAGGCATGCTGCCAACGTTCACGAATTTCATTTTCTTTATCCGTTAAAACAACATATCCTTCTCCTTCAGCAAACCAAGCAAATATGCGGTCATAGGTAGTTTCCTTAGGTAAAATTTTATGCTTCTCAATTTCCATATTTAATTTTCAGTTTTTCAATAGTTTCCTGCAGCTGCTTTTCCTTTTCAGGGATTTCCGTTGCGCGCTTTGGTTTGGTTTTTAGTTTTGAAATCACAGAACGCAACCGGTTACGATGTTGTATTAACTGTACTTCCGAAGCGATATCCATATCTATGGTTTTTGATACACCTTTTTTAGAAGGCATCACCGATCCATTTTTATGCCAATAATCAAACTTTTCCCAAATCACATCGATCTCTTTAAAACATGAAAGTATCTGCAGGGATTGAGTTAGTCTTTGTTCATCACTCTGCAGGCTTTCCATCTGCGCATGCAAATAGCTTGCTTGCTGATACAGTTTGCCTTTTTTGATTCTAAGCCCCTGATATTCTTTTGGCATTTTTTCGTAATCCAACACCGGATATTTTGTCGGATCTGTATGGCGTGTAAAATCGTCTATAGTTATCTCAGCGCTTGGAGCTGAAATCGTCTCTGGATTTTGTCGGTTTGAAATTCCAGTAAGTTCTGTCAGTAGCTTGCTGCGACTATATTCTGAATCCATACGCGCAAACAGCCTTTTTAGATTTGGGTTATTTCCTTCACGGGAATAAATTTCTACTCCTACTTGGTAATTGCGATCGCTATCGATCCACTGTTTTGCTGTCATTGTATTGATTGATTTCGTTGCTGAATATCGCTGCCAATTTCAAAAAGCTGACCTACAATTGAAGGTGAACAGGCATAATGTTTTACCTGTTGCTGCTTTAAGGTGAGCTGAGAAAGCTGACAATCTATCTGCATTTGCATTTTTTCAAGTGCATCATATACTTTTTTTATTGTTTGCATATCCTTCATCATAAAGCACTGCGTTCCCCATACACTACGCGGAACTACCCACAAATCTGAAACCTCTTTCAAACAAGGTCCATTCAGATGCTCAGTAGATCCCCAATACACAAATTCCCAATCCGAAGGAATAGTATCAATCATCAGCTGGCATAGCTCGTTAAATCCAGGTATAAATTCGACATCATCCTCAAACACTATGTAACTGTCGATGTTATTATCTAGGCAGTATTTCATAATATTCCGATGTGACTGATAACAGCCCACCATACCCGGAGTAATTTCAAGTAGGTCGCTTTTTAGTCCGAGTGTTTTTGCATCCACAGCTTCCCATAAAATAAAGTCTTTAATTCCTACATTTTCAAATTGCTTTAATGCGTGAGCCAGGCGCTCAGGTCGCCTTTTCAGGTTAAGCAAAAACATGGCTCCAATGCCAATGTTATTTAATGCGCAGTTCATTTTAGTAGCTGCAAATATTTTTCCGGGTGAATGATGTTTAATACTGAAATGGAGGGCGACTTTATTTGATTTTTGGAATACAAAATCGCGTTTTGTTTGTAATAATAGGGGATATCGATATTGCTCCAGATTCTCTCACGGATTACGTCATTTACGAAAAATTGTTGTCGAATAAATTTATCTGCCCAATAGCTTTGCCACTGTTCATTTAAATGTGCATTACCTCCTTGACCAGGTATTGCAGCTGAGAATAAAATTAAATCTCCGTGCCGGCATAGGTTTTCTATAAAGATATCAGCTGCAGATTCGGGCAAATGCTCGGCTACTTCTAAGGAGATTACAAGGTCAAATTTTTTGCGGAGATTGAATTTTTTACTTACATCCACTGGCTTAAATTGCGATGGAGATATCACAAGGTTTTCTTCTTTCACATAATCACCATCAACACCGAAATAATCTTCTTCCGGCAAACCAACTCCCCAGGCACCTTGTCCACAACCTACATCCAAAACAGTTTTAAAGTTCACAAGGCTTTTTAATAGTGGCAAAATTATATCGGCACTTTTTAACGCGGATTCATTTATTTGCTCGAAAAAGGCTTTGTCATACTTGGTATCCTTTTCGCGGGTACCTGAAATAGTTTTCAGAGCTGCTTGTCTCCAGGACCAGGATTCTATTCGCTCCAAAAGCCTACTCTGTGGAATTATTTTTATTTCCTCATATTCTTTCCAGTTAGCTGCATAATAAGGATTTTTACTATTAGAATCATCTCCGCAGTAATGGTTAATGTGAAAAAGGGGCCCCTTTGTTCTTTCTACTAAAAATCCAAGTCGTTTTGCTCGATCAAAACGCTCGTAATCTTCAGGGCCAAAGGAAATCATGTTTTGATTTTCCATACCTAATGCGATGAACTTTTCTTTGTTCCATAGAATAGCCCCGCCATAACTTATCGTTGAATGGGCTAAGTCCGGATACTTTAAAAGGCAAAAATCACTTACCTGCATACTTTGCTCCAGTAAATACATGGCATCTCTTTGTACCCTGTAAAAACGCCCATCGTAAGGATAGCAACCGGATATATTTTCTTTTCGGAGCTTTTCTACTGCAGAAAAAATTTGCAGTGGATCAAAAAAAACATCGGCGTCATAATTAAAAATGAATTTTGTCGTCGCTGCAATAGCCATATCATTTAACATACGCGTTCTATGAAATGCGCCTTTATCATGATAATGCATGTATTTTCCATACGCACTTGTGTATCTAAATTCGCTGGTTTGCCATTCGGATACTATCAAATGGGTGTTAAAATGTGTTCTTATAAAGTGGATTAAAAGATCCAGGTTTGCTTTTCGGTCCGGATGGTCGTACATCACCGGGATTGTGAAAGTAACGTCTGATAGGTCAATTTTTGATATTTCCGGAGCACCTTTATGCCACCTATCAGGAAGAACATCTTTTGAATTATTTTTTTTGGCAAAATCTCCCTTGAACCATTCAGATGGGAAAATTACCTGGCTTCCCGGTTTTTCACCCAAAAATGCTCCCCACCAGGAGAATGTTGAATTTGAACAAATGAAATGATCACACTGAGACATGAAAAAAAGATCTTGTATCTCTGAATTTCCTTTATTAAAGTAAACATCAAATGGTATATCCTTAAATGCAGCTTCACACCATGGAATATCATCCGAAAACAGCGTAAATTTCATCTCAGGAAACATATCCTGAATGAACCCCATTGCCTTACGGTAATACGAAATATGTGCATTAAAATAGCTCGGATGATTCACATAGTCTCCTCTTCGAACATGAATCCCACAACTTGGTATTCCCAAAATTCCTTGCAGTCCCTTGACGTGATGCATAACTTGAGAATCATCAAACTCAAATAGCTTTTTTATATACTTTGGATCATGAAAATTTTTCTCGCTTTGGAAATATCCAGTAACGTTATAAAACTCGGTTCGATCCAGTGTCAGATCAGCGTACTCAAAGTGTGACTCTCCTACCTGCGGCCATTCTTTCGAAGCCTTTTCTCTTAATCCTTCTTCCAGAGTAGGTTTATAATTTGGAAAGTATTTTTGATAGCTCCACTGGGGTAAAAGATAATCGGTATTGTTTTTTTTTGCAAGGGAAATTAAAGCAGCTATCTGAAAAAGCTGGTTGCCAAGACGGCCCTGTGATCCTAATTTTGCGAATGTTAACATGTGGGCAAATAACGCACATTGGAAATTTCCAAAAAAGGACATTAAAAAAGGGTTCGCATGGTGATTAACCACACAAACCTTTTCCTATATAAATACTCTATTCTATTAGGAACCTGGCAAGAAAACGATATCCTGGTAAGAGTTATTGTCAGGATCTACTAATCCGGATCCGACAGCTCCGCCGGTTAACAATATTTGCCCTTGGAAGATAGGAGCAGGACCTTTACGAACGCTTTCAAAGGTGAATTTAGCTGCCTTATCATCGGTGGTTTTCTTTCCCGTATCAACGGTACAAGCGGTCATTTTAGCAGGATATGCGTCATGACCAATAACCCTTGCTGTACCATCTTGTTCAGGAACGATAAAAACCAAATCTCCATTTTTAGCATACTGAGCCAGTCCCATAACTTGAGCCCGGTTACCAGGATGAGAAAAATCAAGTTGGTTTTTAAATGATTTTCCGTCCATATTGCCCTGAAGCGTGCAGGTGATTCCACCGGCCTCCAAAGTAACATACACTCTTTGAAAACTCTTACCCGACTTCATTATGAAGTTATCGGTAATTGTTACAAGGTTCTCCAAAATGCCGGATGTGGAAGATGAATCGTCCACAATTGGCTTGGGGAAATGTGCGATGTCAGCCTTTTTTCCGATATAGATATACTGCTGTATACCGGCTGTGTTATCGTCACCATCCGTATGATCAAGCTGTTCTAAGTCCATTTTTTATTTTTTTAAGGAAGGCCAAACACTGTTTTTAGTAGTGAAGGTAACTCCCGGTTTAACTGATTGTAAAATTTCAGCTTTGGCGTTGGTATAAGAAAGTACCGTGCGTTCAGCTATTTTGCTCACCTTAACACTGCTGTCCAAATGCAGCTTTACGCTATTTTCGCTTTCCTGTTTTAAAAGAACTTCTCCTTTAATGGAAACCACCTCTTTGTCGATAACAGCCAAAGAGCCGTCCCAGAGGTTTTCGCCAATCTTTTTGTTCAGTGTGATTTGAGTGTGCATTTTTTTGTTTAAAAAAATTAAAAGAACCCCGGATTTTACCTGGGCTCTTTAATTATTCGCTCCTTATGGAGTTGGAGGTGTTACCTGTCCAGGTAAGTAGAACAGATTCTGATCTTGTCTCAGACCGCTTCCGCTTCCGTTAGTTACACTCACCATTACCATTTGGTTAGACCAGAAGCCTACTCCCAGCCAGAATTCCATGAATATTTTCACTTTATAGTCCAGCACCTGAATGTCGGTTACCTGAGGGGCATCGAAAGAATCAATCAATTTTAAGAAGTTATTGTCCGGAGTTGCAAAGATGAAATCAGATCCATTTAAGCAATCAAGACCTATAATCTGACGTCTTCCAGTGCGGGTCATTAATGCCTGATCAGGAGACAACTGCATAAAACGACCGAATTGATTTTCATAATCAAGCATATAACGTTCTTTGTTATAAGTTGACATGTAAATTTTATTTACAAAATTACGAACGTTCATTGGGATGCGACGTTCAAATAAGGTTACGATATTCAATATCGTGTTGTCTGTGAGCGGATCGCAAGGAATTGCGTACATGGAATTGTTTGGATCCACGATACCGTTTTGAAGGATAGTAATCAGTCCATTCATGGATTTACCAAAGACTCCCAAGTTATTGGCGTCATAGGATCCATTACCAATCAAATACTCTAAGTCAGCTACTACGCGTGGCTTTAACTCGTTTTGAGCGATGTACTGAGAAATGGGCTTTTGAGCTGGCGTTAAATTTTCTTGATCCAGTTCAGCAAGCCAAGTGTTGTTAACATCAGCAGGAACGATTGGGAAATTCACCTTTTGATGGTAAGCCACAAGCTCGTTTACTTTAAATGTGGTTGTACCTATTTCATTCCACACATTTGTAAAGCCTTGGATTACGTTTCCTGTTACCGATTGGAATGCAGGAAATTTTCCTTTCACTTTGGTAATTGTACGCATGTACTGAGCCGCTTGTGCCTCCTGGTACACCCAGTTTTTGACCTCTTTGTTATTGACCCTGAAATAAGCGCCAAGCTCATTTGCAACTGCGGTAAGGTCAATGCCGTCTCCGTTTTTAATAAATCCGGAGTAAAGATTTGTGGGTGTTAAAAGAAGGCTTATCCCTAGCCCTGCACTGGCCCATAACGGCACATTGCAAACAACAAGTGCCGCCATAAGGAGCATTGCTGTTATTTTCATCAACTTTTTCATACTATTTGGTTTTTGGTTTTGGTTTAAAAATCGTTTAGGCTTTTTGAGGTAGCTGATTGTTGTGGGCAGCCGTTTTATCAATATAACTAGCCTCTGCTACATCTCCTTTAGATGCAGGCTGGTGTACCTTAACACCTGGTGTTTTTTCAAGTGCAGTAATCTTTTCATTAAGCGCATTAATTGCAGACTCGTGTGATGTTTTCAAAGAGTCCATTTCTGTAATATGAGCCGTTTTTAATCCAGTTAATGCAGCGTTAGCCTCATTAAGAGAATTTGTCGCTGCCTCAAGTAGCGTACCTTTTTCAGCTAGCTCAGCATTTACGCGGGTCAGATCATCGTTGAGATACTGTGCGAATTCTTCAGTTATCACTGTTTCTTCAGTGGCTGTAGCCTTAAAAAAAGAGGTTGCGGCGGCAACTATGGCCAGCCAGGTAGATTTTATTTTCATGGTTGTATTTATTACTGGGTTAGGATTTGATTCTGATATGGGAGAGCTGACCGATGTTTTGCTATTTGACTTGCCGGCAAGAGTCATAAGACGTGCGATGACCTGTTGTTTATTTCCAATCTTATCCACTAGGCCGACTTCTAATCCGTCCTTGGCTGAATAAGTTTTTCCGGAGAAAATGTTTTCTGAACGGGAATCAAATTTTCCTTTTCGATTTTGTTTAATAGCTCCAATGAATGCCTCATTCATAGGGTTAAGCAATTGTTCCTTGATCGGCTTGTAATCTCCATCCATTGCTGCCTTGAAAATTCCGTTTTTGTCGGTGCTCTTGTCAGCATAAATTTCATGAAATACGATTCCTTCCTTTTCAAGAGCTGGACGTGTATCTGCAAAAGATATCATGGTT
>JABDFG010000026.1 GCA_013286655.1 Bacteroidota bacterium | reverse complement strand
AAAGCATCCATACAGGTAATTGCCGATGCTTCCGACCCCAATACAGCAGTTACACTCACCAATTATGTTTCTTCTATAGTGGGTGAATATCAGACACAACTTGCCCAAACGGCATCCGTTCCTTATAATATACAACCGGAGGTGAGAATGCTGTATAACCCCGATCTGAAAGGAGCCCCTAATTTTGTACCTGGAGTAATGGCCATGGTTTTATTGTTGGTTTGTGTGATGATGACTTCCGTATCTATTGTCCGGGAAATGGAATTAGGGACGATGGAGATACTGTTGGTTTCCCCGGTTAAACCTTTAATGGTTATTGTTGCAAAGGCAATACCTTATTTGTTTTTATCGCTGATAAACCTATGTGCTATATTAGTGTTAAGCGTATATGCGCTTGATCTGCCTATAAAGGGTAGTATCATACTCCTGTTTGGAGAAAGCACTTTATTAATTATAACAGCACTCGCACTTGGACTTTTGATTTCTACGGTTACCTCCTCCCAGCAATCCGCCATGTTTACTTCCATGTTGGGAATGATGCTGCCAACCATGTTATTAAGTGGTTATATGTTTCCAATAGAAAACATGCCGCTTGCATTGCAGGTCATTTCAAATATTGTCCCTGCCAGGTGGTATTACGTTATTGTGAAAGCAATCATGCTGAAAGGATTAGGGATTTCTTCTATCTGGAAAGAAACGGTGATTCTGGCAGGTATGGCTGTTTTTTTTACGCTGTTGAGCCTGAGAAATTTTAAGATACGTTTGGAATAATGGGAGCCTTAAGATATTTATTGCAAAAGGAATTCCGGCAACTATTCCGGGACAAAGGTTTCATTGGAAGACTCTTCATTGCTCCGGCCATTCAGTTGATTCTGTTACCGATGGCTGCTAACTATACTATTAAGAACATAAACATTGCTGTTGTTGATCACGACCACTCTGCTGTATCGAAAAAATTGACGGACAAAATAATTTCTTCAGGTTATTTTAAACTTACGGCATATACTGATTTTAATTCGAAGGCAGATAAATTGATTGAGAATGATAAGGCGGATATTGTACTTGAAATACCGGATAAATTTGAAAAAAATCTCATCCGGGAGGATAATCAAAAAATCGCCATTGAAGTAAATGCAATAAACGGAGTAAAGGCCAGTGTTGGATTTGGATACCTGAGTGGAATAATCAATGATTATAATAAGACTATTCGCATGGAATGGATAGAACCTTCCCGTACAAATGAATTGCCAACCATTGATGTTATTTCTTCCTTCTGGTACAATCCGGCTTTAACCTATTATATTTATATGGTTCCCGCGATATTGGTTTCTCTTGTCACCAGTATTGCCGGCTTATCGGCGGCTTTCAATATTGTAAAAGAAAAGGAGATCGGAACCATTGAACAGATAAATGTTACTCCGATCAAAAAATACCAGTTTATCCTGGGTAAGCTCATTCCTTTTCTGGTCATGGGCTTTGTCGTTTTTACGGTCGGTCTGTTAATTTCCTGGATTATTTATGGCATAGTTCCTATGGGACATATATTACTTCTTTATCTTTTCTTAGAAGTATTCCTCATCGCCATACTGGGCTTTGGGCTATTGATCTCTACTTATTGTGAAACCCAGCAGCAAGCCAATTCCCTTATGTTCCTTTTTATGATGGTATTCAATATGATGAGTGGTCTCTATACACCTATTGATAGTATGCCTGGTTGGGCACAGTTGATTACCCATCTTTTTCCAATAAGCTATTTTATTGATGTCATGCGGATGATTGTGATCAAAGGAAGCGGGCTTCAGGATATATTACATCATATCTGGGCTGTATTATTGATTGGCATTGTATTGAATACCTGGGCCATATTAAATTATAGAAAGACCACATAAAAAGATCCTCACCAGGTAAATGCCGGAAATTATTTAAAAGACTAATTCAGTTCTGCGGCTGGCCAGGGAATGAAGAGTTTTGAATATATTTTCTTCACCTTTATATTCCAGTTCCATTTTTTCTTCATTGTTAGGTGTTTTGCGTACAATTGTATGCAAGGAAACAATACCCTTCAATTTTTGTTCTGTATCAACGACGGGCAGGCGCCCTACTTGTTTTGTCCGCATGATTTTAAGTGCGGTTTGTATATTATCTTCTGTTGAGCAGGTAAATATCTTTCGTTTATTAATTATTTCTTCGACTTTTATTTCAGATAATGGTTTATGAGCATTGCTTGCTACTGTTATGCAAATATCCCGATCCGTAATAATACCAATCGGTTTCTTGTCTTCGTCCACTACCGGGAGGGAACCAATATTGGATTCTGACATTTGTTCTGCTACTTCTTGTAGCGTTTCATGTTTCTCGCAATACCTTGGTGAGGTAACCATTATGTCTTTTACTTTTTTCATTTTTTCAATTATTGAACTATCGAATAGTTGTTTTTCCACGGTGAAACTAAGCTATACGGGCTCTGTTAGTGGAAGTATTCGGCAAAGAAGGTAATTCAGTAGCCGGTTAAGGAAAAGAAGCTCACTAAAACTAACAAACGTTCACCACTTCGATTTTCAGGATCTTTCCCAGTTTGGTTATCTTGTCAGACAAGTGGCCGGTTCCAATAGCACAGTGGTGAGCAGGCCCTTGCTGACTCCATTGGTCAATAAATTTTTTTACTCCGGTTGCAAATTTATAGCGGCTGTTGGTGTTCCCGATTTCGAGAATAGGGCCCGGAACGGATTCTCCTTCGGCAATCACCAATTTTAAACCTCCATTTTTAGTTTCCACCACCGAAAGCAAGGTGACTGGACCGTGTTTTACTTTCATTTCAACAGAAAGACCTTTCCCGGGTTTCCCATGGTATATTCCTAAAGGTTTAAGTATTGGCATTCCCTCGGCAATAGCCAGATGTCCGGGACCATCATGGCCTAATAGAATCACATCTTCCTTAAAATCCAATGCATAAAATTCTGAGAAAGATCCCCCCGCTCCAAATGCGTCCATAATTTTCATGGCTTGCGCATTTTTTATTTCGTACTCACCGGCTACAGGAACATGATGTGCGGTAAGGATAGAATTACCCGCGATGACAGAAGAGATAAGGTCTTCGTACTCACTTCCATCTCTTCCTTCATAATAATAAGCCAGGGAGCCCAGGTTGTACTTTGCAACCAGATAGTCTAAGGCTGCAGAAGTTTTAGCCGCATCATCAAGGGCTTGTTCTGAGCACTCTTGGAGAACATGGAACTCCTGGGATAACTGATTTCTTTTAGCCTTGATTTCAGCTTCCTGAATAGTTTTTCTGATCTCAGACAACTCACAGATTTCAATATGCTGAATATAAGTGCCAAAGACAATGGACTGCAGCGTAAGGTCTGTATAAATGTCCAGCATTCCATTGTAATAATGACCAAGGACCCCGAGCCTATTGTTTTGCATAATACATGCTACTTTTGCAGCCGCTATCCAATCTGTAATTTCCTTCCAGGCTTCAACATCAATATGTGTGCCTGTTACCTGGTGAAAGTCGATATTAGCCCTGGTAAATACATTGGCAATTTCCGGAACAGAACAGGCCTGGCAATTGGCCAACCATTCCCCGGTCATCTTTCCCCGGTCTTTCAGGTTATTAAACCAGGCATAATCGATGGCCTCGCCGGGCTGAAGATTCAGTATGATCACGGGTACCTTGTTCTTTTGAACTACCGGTAATACAGTAGCAGAGAGGGCATAAGTAGAAACATACAGAAAGATCAAAGAAACATCCGCATGTCTGAACATGTCAGCTGTTTCCATAGCCGTATCTATTGTATCAACCATTCCTCCATCCACGATCGTAATCTGTTCATCCTCGGAAATTTTTTTATTGATCAGGGTCTGATAACCCTGTAATCGTTCTAATAAACCATCAAACTGATCCCAGTATTTTTTTAAACCTATTCCAAAGAGTCCTATTTTTATTTTTTTCGGTTCTTTCATGGGCGTGCTCTTGATAAGTAACTATAAAGGTATCTATTTGTATAAAATATAAACTTTAAAAACATACATCCGGCGATTCAAAAGTTATGCTTATCGAAAATCTGGCTTAAACAAGTAATTAGCAGTCTACATTTGGTGTGCTTAATTACATATATTCATCTTGAAGGAGGATGAAGCCAGGAAGGCCTCTTAACGGAGGTCTTCTTCTATTCACTATCTTAATAATGTTACATTTCCTTTCCTGGAAATCTTTTGTGCATTCGATAGCGTTGCGTTCAGGTAATAGGTAAACACTCCTGACTCCATTGTTTTACCGTGAAATTTCCCATCCCATCCCTTGGATAGGTTTGTTGTTTCAAACACGAGCTCTCCCCAGCGGTTGTATAATTGTAATTGCATTTGCGTAATGCAATCGGGACCACGTAAATACAGTATATCATTTTCTCCATCCCCATTGGGCGAAAATGCTGTCGGCATAAAAAATTCGGCAACTTCGCAACTTAGAACAATTAGCAAAACACTGTCCATTACGGAACAGTTGTTTTCGTCAGTTATCAATACCCTGTAGGTTGTTGTTTGCTTGGGATCTGCCAGGGGATTGTAGATTGTATCATTGTTCAGAAAGGTCGGTGGTTTCCATGAATAGCGGATGCCTCCGCTTGCGGTTAATTGAATACTCTGCCCTTGTGTAATCGTTTCGGTTTGTCCCGCATTAACGATTGGATCAGGAAAAAACGAAATGTTTGCGGAAGTTGTTGTAGTACAATGATTACCATCCATAACGGTAACTGTATATACCCCCGCTGTCAGGTTTGAATCCTTCAATCCCAGTATTCCATTGTTCCAGGTATAACTCAGCGTTCCCGTTCCCGTTGCACTGACAACTATTGATCCATCTGTATTGCCGGTGCAGGTATTTTTTGTAGTTACAATACTTACAGCAGGAGTGTCGTTTTGAATAGTTAGAATAGAAGTTATGGTACATCCCGTTGCATCGGTTATCGTAACAGAATAGGTATTACCTGCGAGGTTATTTATTGTTTGAATATTCGCTCCGTTACTCCAACTATACAGATAACCGGGGTTGCCACCTGAAGCGGTCGCTGTCGCACTTCCGTTGCTCAGCCCACAAGTGGCATCGGTGGGGGTTAATGTGTAACTGATAGCAGAAGGCTCTGTCACCTTAATGGTGGATACAGCTTGACATCCGGAAAAATCAGTTATAGTGACAGTGTAAGTGTTTGCTGTAAGATCGGTGATAGTATTATTCAATGAACTGTTTATCGTATTTGATCCATTATTCCAGCTATAAGTATAATCTGTGGTCCCGTTACTCATTGTTACAGTGGCACTGCCGTTATTGCCACCCTTGCAGGTAATATTGGTGGAGGTAATCGTACTTACGGCTGGCCCACCTGTATTGGTTATATTGGCGGTAGAAGTCTGAGCACAATTGTTATTATCAGTAACAGTGACTGTATAAATACCGACTGATAGTCCGTTATTGGTTGGGCCAGGTGTGCCATTATTCCAGTTGTAAATCAGTGGCATACCTGAACCACCTGTTGCATTGGCTACTGCACTTCCATTGTTCTGGCCGCAAGAGGCTGGAACAATTTGAATAGGATCTATCGTTATAGCCGGAAGAACGGTCACCGTTACCATTGAACTATCCATACAACCTGTCCCCGAAACGCCAATTACAGTATACGTGATGGTGCTGAGAGGACTGGCAATAACGCTTACACCTGTGGTAGCACTTAATCCTGTAGCTGGTTTCCAGGTATAGTTAAGGGTTCCTCCCTTGGCTGCAAGGGTGGTTGAACTCCCCGGGCAAATGGTGGAAGGCGGACTTAAGGAGATATTTAGCTGGGAACAGGAAATACAAAACTTACCGATAAAAATATTTTCATTTCCTGCCAACGTGGGAAGATAGTAATCCCCTCCGCCTGCGTCTTGAGTTGGCATGCCATTTAATACGGCATCGCCGGACACCCATAAGTTTGTACCATCGCTTGACACAGCTGTAACATCCCTGTAGTCGTAGCCGGTATTGGATTTGTAATTATCATTTCCATAAAAAGTGGCCCATTTACGTATGCCCGAAGTATTGAACTGCAGAATAAACATATCTTGTTTGTTCCCTCCGAATGCTCCCTGGAACCAGGAAGGACAACCTGGTTTAAAAGTAGGAAAGTCTGTAGAACAGGTGGCGCCACATACCCATATATTTGTACCATCGCTAGTGATAGAATTACCAATATCCCCTCCCGGGCTATTCCCGCTGCCACCATAATAAGTGGCCCATTTACGTATGCCGGAAGTACTGAATTGTAAAATAAATGCATTATAATACACCGCACCTCCCTGTGCGCTTTGATAATAAGCACCGTTTCCGGGGTTCAAAGTGGGAAAGTCGGTCGAACTTGTTTTTCCCGTTACCCATACATTTGTTCCGTCGCTACTGATAGAATAGCCTACATCATCATAAAAATATGCTCCTCCGCTGCCTCCGTAAAAAGTAGACCATTTTAATATCCCATTGGTGTTGAATTGTGAAATGAAGACATTTCCGCCCAAGGATCGAAGTATACTCTGATTATAGGCTCCTGCTGAATTTTGAATGGGGAAATCGCTTGAACTGGTGAGCCCCGTTAACCATACATTCGAACCATCACTGTTGATGGAATAACCCACATCAAGTCCCGTACTGCCGCCAAAAAAGGTAGACCATTGAAGAACTCCTGAAGTAGTTATTTTCACAATAAAAGGATTGGTGCTTCCCGGCGTAAGTGTTCCCTGAAAAAAAGTTCCGCCTCCGGGATCCAGCCTGGGAAAATCACTTGAAGTAGTACGTCCTGTTATCCAAACATTCGTTTTATCGCTATGAATGGAATTTCCACAATCACTTTGACTTCCTCCGTAATAGGTAGCCAATTTAGGGGCACCGGAGGTGCTGAATTGCAAAATAAAAGCATTGCTGCCTCCTGCAAGGGATCCTTGAAAATAAGCTCCTCCGGATTTCAGCGTAGGAAAATCACTGGAAGAGGTTTCTCCGGTTACCCACACATTTGTTCCATCGCTATAGATAGAATTTCCAAAATCAGCTCCGCTTCCCCCGTAATAAGTAGCCCATTTACGTACCCCGGAGGTATTAAATTGTAAAATGAAAGCATCCTGTGTCCCCGCCAATGAACCCTGGAAATAATTTCCCGCCGGATTCTGCGTAGGGAAATTGACGGAAGTTATATTCCCGGTTACCCATACGTTTGTTCCATCGCTGCTGATGGAATGACTTTGTTCATAATTATTTCCCCCGTAATAGGTAGCCCATTTTAAATCCGGGTCTATTATCAATGTAATGTTCTGATCATAGTTTTCAACATTGAATCCTATCTCATTGTCTCCTAAAGAATAATGAGTAGAAATAGTATGCTTTTTATCAGAATCATAACTTACCGGAATACCCTCTGTTATTTCTCCCACAGGGCTGCTTATTTTAACCGACCCGTCATTTTGCAGCTCAGGTTTATCCGTCCATTTATACCGGAGTTTTATCAAGGAAGGATCAGCTCCAGGGTGTACAACAAAATCGTATTTCAGCCCTTCTTCATTCCTCTTTTGACTTCCCAACTTTCCAACTTTTAAACTGTAAAGCACCCAATCTATCCCGGGATAAATGTTCTGAATCGTTATTTTTCCATAGCTATGCACATCCCTTATCCCATTCGGACATTGAGAAAGATAATAATCTGTGCGATCCCTGCTTTCGTATGTTTTAATGATATTCTCTTTTTTAATAGTAGCGTCAACCAGTTCCATATCAGCCCGGCAGTAGGATAGTTCATTTACTTCCTTTTTAGTAAAAACATAACTCAGTCCGGAAGTAGTCACATATAGATCGGTTCCGGGAGTAGTTACTTTAAACAGGAGTTCGTTGACGGTATTTCCCTGTATATCAGCCATCTGTCCTTTGTTTTCCTGAAAACGTAATCCATTGCTGTTTTTCAGCCATTGATTAACGTTGGTTTCAAGCACAGGGTCTTTAGGGGTTTGAGAAAATACCGTATTTATTAAAAGAAAAGGAAAGAGGAAAAAAAAGCGCAAAAAAGTCACGAAAATCGTAATTTACATTGTTGTGTAAATATACATATTTGCGATTACTCGTTTACTAAAAGCTGCCCGGAATTTTGGAGATCCTTTATGGTGTCGCTGGGGTTTCGATATGCTGCTCTTTCTTTATATAATTTCCAGTAATCACCGTTCAGGCGATTCATCAGTTTATCAAACCATAGGCGAATTGTCAGATTCATTAACCCATCACAGATAGGTTCAAAACTATGAGCCATCTTACGGTAAGTAACAGCGAATCCCCCTTCTAGATACCTCATGTAATGCCAGTAGCCGGTCGGCATGAAAAGTGAATCCCCATGTGCGAGTATAATGTCGTAACCTTTTGCATAACGTAAGCCCGGAAACTTGGAGTAGTCCGTTTTGTCGAAATCTGCTATGCTGTATGTATTAAAGGGAACTTTATACAAAAGGTGGGAATATTCGGGAGAGAATAATAAAGCCCGTTTCTTGCCGAGAAACTGAGTATGGAGCAGATTACTCATATCCACGTCAAAGTGCATACGTACATCAGTAGATTGCCCTCCGAAAAACATAAGACCCATATTACCCAGCACACTTCTGAAAATTTCCGGACAGGGGAAATCACTTTTTAATTCGGGACAATGTTTGAATCCATTGAAAAGAAAGAGCCGGTAAGCGCAAGGTTCCGTTCGTCTGATAATGTCGATAAATTCGGAAAATGGCATTTTGAAATCGCTGAACGTATAGGCTGAATTATTCTTTCGTCGGTTATCAAAAACGCCTACCATCGTTGAGCTGATTTTGTCTTTCATATAATCGAAAGACCATTTCTGGGCTGCCGGGGTATCATTAAGAAGCCCTTTAATGACTACTGGTTTTTGAGGATAAAAGTAGTGTTTCAAAAAATCCTTTTTGCTTATACCTTCAATAGTGTCTATTTTTAGTGATAAATCCATAAAGAATAGATAGGTTAGATTTAACAATTTCTGAACAGAATAAAGATAAAAAATCGTGCCAAAAATATAAATTGCGACAGGCTGTATTTATGAAAACTTCAAACAATCTTCTTTAACAGATTTTGTTGAGTACTAATTTCCCCAGAAAGAGTAAAAAAATACAATAATTTCAGGGGAGAAGCGTTTAATATATAAAGTCTATTATCTCCTGATCGTATTAATTCCGCCGGTTGCTTGAAAAATTTAATTCTGACTAAGTTTCTGCTGCTATTTGTTATGGTTTTTTTGCTTTTTCAGAGAAATTGTTTTGCTCAAACGGGTAATTATGTGCCGGAAATGGACACTGTTGACAAAAGTATTATGGCTTTTATGCAAGAGTGGGAATTACCGGGAGCATCTGTAGCAATTGCCAAAGATGGTAAATTGATTTATGCACGGGGATTCGGTTATGCAAACCTGGAGCACCGAGAGCTTGTTCAGCCTTTTTACCGTTTTCGAATAGCAAGTATTTCCAAACCTCTTACCTCGACCGCCATCTTTCAATTAATAGACAAGGGTCTTCTTTCCTTAAATGCTAGCGTATTTGGTCCTTCGGGAATTTTGAATGATACAGTCTTTCTGGATATCATTGACAAAAGGTATTATGATATAACAATAGAGGAATTGCTTTCGCATACAGCCGGCTGGAGAAGATATGGAAATGATAAAGATCCAATGTTCAGTTCGGCAATGATCGCTGATTACTTTGGATCTTCCTTGGCAGCGAGTAAACAACAGATCATACGATATATGTTGAAACAACAATTGGATTATACGCCAGGGGCCGATCAGGCATATTCTAATTTTGGATACTGCATACTTGGAAGGGTGATCGAAAAGATAAGTGGAGAAACGTATGAGCAATATGTCAAAAAAAACATACTGAATATAATAGGAGCGAGTTCCTTTGAACTTGGAGGAACATACGAATCAGATAAAAAGGAGAATGAAGTAACTTATTATGACAATCCCGGTGCTCCGGCTGTACCTGGTTATTTTGACCATCAGCGTGTTCCAGCTCCTTATGGAGGATTTGATATTACCGCTATGGATTCACATGGAGGCTGGATAGCTTCTGCACCTGACCTGTTACGTTTTGCCCTTTCCGTAGATGGAAGAAATTCCCGCATGGATGTGATCAGCGAAGCTGCTGCAGACAGCATGAAAGCAAAGTCGTTTCCTTCAGGTTCTTTCGCCCATGGATGGATAAGCGATGAAGGAGGTATTTGCCATGCGGGTCTTTTACCCGGATCTTCTGGCTACCTCGTCGTTCGAACTGACGGGCTTGCGATCGCAGTGTTATTTAATTCTCATTCCTATAAAAATGATTTTTTTCCTGCGATGAGCAAGGCTATATGGACTAGCTTGAGGGCTGTGACTTCCTTTCCAAAATCTGATTTTTTTGAAGGCACCTGCGATCCGCGTTTCTGATTAAGCTTTTACCATCAATTCCGGCCGGCATATTCCTCTACGAACTGTTGTTGTTTTTTCCCATCTCGGATCTAATATATTGAAAAATGGCCGCTTTTATTGATGGCACAGTTATTAACGTAATCAATAAAACATAACAATACTATAAACAATTCTAAAATTTAAATAAAATGAAAACAAAAACAAAAAAAATCGTTTTAATTAGCGCTGCTATTATTGCGGTTACTTTCTGGATTTATGAGAAAGGCTATTCCAGAACATCAAAGGATGCCAATAAGAATACAGTTAGTTTAACAGATGCCACTACTACTGCAGGCACTATGACCTCCGGTAGTACAACTGGAAGCACCAACACCAGCAATACTACTTCAGGAACAATGGATAACACTACCAATACTCCCTATGGAACGACCAATACCACTTCGGGAACAATGGATAACACTACCAATACTACTTATGGTACAACCGGAACGACCAACACTACTTATGGTACAACCGGAACGACTAGCACGACCAATACAACCAATACTACATATGGTACAACTGGGACGACTAATACTACAACCGGGACGACTGGCACAACTAATGGGACGACTGGTACTACTAATGGAACAACCGCTGGAACAACAAGTAGCACTACTGGTACAACTTCGTCGACAGGACAGGGCACTACTTATTAATTTGACTCATCAATAAAAAACCTCCTTTGAAAAAGGAGGTTTTTATTTTGAATACCTATTAAAATGAAACGCATAGCTTCTTTGAAATCTGTATTTACCTTAGATCTGAAAGCTCTCGCTCTCATGCGAATCGGTATGGGCATTGTAGTCATATTGGATTTATGCATTCGGTTTTCAGATATTAAAGCACATTATTCCGATCAAGGTTTGTTGCCGCTCGATCTGTTATTTAAACGGGCGTGGGATCCCTGGAACATTTCCATACATGTTATCTCGGGATTATGGCAGGTACAGGCAATACTTTTTGCAATAGCGTGTTTCTTTGCACTGTTGCTCATCTTCGGATATAGAACACAATTAGTAAGTAGTATTACCTGGTTTTTACTTTTGTCACTTCAAAACCGTAACCCATTAATATTGCAGGGAGGAGACGAGCTTTTACGGATGGTATTGTTTTGGGGCATATTTTTACCCTGGGGTAAATATTATTCTTTGGATAGGATAACTTCTGCTGTAAAAACCGCCGAAACTTCCTGGTTTGGGATTGCAGGTATTGGCTATATCCTACAGATCGCTTCCGTCTATTTTTTTTCCGCTTTGCTGAAAAAACCGTCTCCGGAATGGACTTCAGAAGGTACGGCGATTTACTATGCATTAAGCCTTGATCAAATGGTGTTTCCAATAGGAAAGCTGATATATCCCCATTTTACTTTTCTCAAATACCTTACTTTTTTTGTTTTTTACCTCGAATTTTTGACTCCGGTTCTTTTTTTTGTACCTGTATTTAATCCTTTTTTTAAAGCATTGGCAATTATATTATTGTTTGGACTTCATTTGGGAATAGCCTGCACATTGTTTGTAGGATTGTTTTTCATTATAGGGATTATTACTTTAATTGGTTTATTTCCTTCGGCCTGGACAAAAAAGATTGACGAAGAAATACCCCTGTTGAAATGGGTAATCTCTATCATTGGGAATAAAATGGTGTATTGGTTTAATAAAACGATGCCTATAAAAACGAATTCAAAATCAACTAGTGAAACGGAATCTTCATTAATAATTACGTTGTTATCTGCTGTGATCATTTATAGTTTAGTATGGAATTGGCAAACGACTGTTTTTGCTGATTTCAAAATTAAAGGTAGTCCCAGGGGAATTGGTCAGCTTTTAGGAATTAATCAAAATTGGGGAATGTTTGCTCCGAATGTATTTAAAGATGATGGCTGGTATATTTTCGAAGCAAAAGCTAAAAATAATTTACTAATTGATATTGGCATGAATGGAGAACCGGTTAACTATAACAAACCAGTGAGCATAGTTTCACTTTTTAAAAATGATCGCTGGAGAAAATACAGTGAAAATTTATTATTTGTTAATAACTGTGATATTCGGCCTTACTACTGCAATTTTTTAATAAAAGAATGGAACCAGGAACATTTGGAAAACCCTATAAGTGAACTAAAAGTTGTCTACATGAAAGAAGTTACAAAATCAAATTATCTTCCGGTTATACCGACTAGGGAAGTGCTTGCAGTTTATAACGACTTTGGACGATTAAAAATACCTTCCTGACGAAAAGCAGCAAGAAAAGTATTTTCTCTGTCTACTTTCGAGGAGTAAAACAATTAAAAAAACAAAAACCATGTCAGAAAATCAAAAAGACAAGAAGTTTCAAGGAAACCAAAAGGAGCAGCAAAAAAAACAAAAACCGGAAGAAGTGAACTCGGGAAAAAATGATACCGATGGTGATATTGACACGGACGAGTTGGAAACAGAGCACAATGAGTCATCTTCTCATGAGATAAAGATCCCTGGACGTGAAACAAAAGAGCCTCTGCGTGAAACAAATATCCCAGGACGCGAAACAAAAACTCCTCAGGCCAAACAGACCGGACAAAGTATAAAAGGGGCAGCAAAAACGGGAAAAAACAGCAAATAGAACGGGTACATACAATTGGGAAAGTTTCCGCAAGGTCCTTTTTTCTAATTCCCCAAACCGGGAATTATTTTACCCTTTAAGTTTTTTCCCTACAGTAATAATTTGCAACTACTTGATATTTAGCAATATTGAAGCTGTCTGATTATGGCACGGTTTTTAGGCATATAGGGATAGAAACGATGATTAATATAAACTACAAAAACTTAAAAACATGGAAAATTCAGGAAAGCTTATTGGCGCATTATTATTTGGTGCCGCAATTGGTGCTATAGCTGGTGTTTTATTAGCCCCGGACAAAGGAAGCGAGACACGCAAAAAATTATTTGATGGTGCTAAAGATTTAACAGATAATTTAAAAGATACAGCTCTTAAATTTAAAGACAAAGCGGAAAGTTTTGCAAACAAGGCTGGACAGGAAGTAAATAAGGCTGTTAAAAACGGGGCAGATCACTATAAATCGGCATCAGAAAGTTACGGAAAACAAACAGTTTAAAAGAAAACGGTATGCGGCATGAACAGCAATTTGAAGATATGATAGGTAAAGTTAAGGGGCACATAACGACTTATTATGAATTAATGCTCTTAAAAGGAACTGAAAAAATTTCCTTCGTACTCTCTGAAATCGGCTCAAGATTGTTAATTGTCCCCATAATTGTTTTTTCAGCATTTTTTCTAAGTTTTGGAGCGGCTTATTATATTTCTTCTGTTCTTGAAAATAAATACCTTGGATTTCTTATTATAGGAGGGGCTTACCTGATTTTGGCTTTTTTAGTGCTTTCTTTTCGAAAAACACTTTTAGCCAGACCCTTTCGCAATAGGATAATTAAGGAAATGTGTAAGGAACAATCATTCTGAAAAATTGTAAAAGGTATGACAACAAGCAATGCGCGAAACACGGTTACCAATATTTCTGAGCTAAGGGCCAGAATTATACAGTTGAACCATATTAAAGAATCAGAAGAGACGGAAATTAAAAGAAATGCAATGGAAATTTACCATTCCATTCATCCGATAAATGTAATAAAAGAAGTTATTCATGGATTATCCTCTAATGAAGAAGCTGCAACAGATATAAAAAATGCTGGATTGAATATGGGGTTGGATTTTCTTATAGGGAAAATAGTTGGGAGAACATCTTCTTTGAAGGGCTTTCTTTCTTCCATGTTGTTGGAAAAAATCAGTCATCTTACTATAAATAAGTATTCCAAAGCAATTTTTGATAAGTTGAATTTATTTCAGGCTAATTAGAGATTTATTTTTTTTGAAAAAATGCCGGTTTAATAGCCGGCATTTTAATTAGTATTAAATGCCAACTGTTATTTTGACTGATTCTTTTGTTTCATGTCATTTTTCATTTGAAGGTGTTTTTTGTACTGAGCGTCCGTTAATACAGCCTTTAGCCTATTGTCTTTATCTTGTTCCATAGCTTTCCAATCACTGCTGTTTTTTGCATTATCTCCTAATCGCGTACGCAGGTCTTCTTTTTTTTGACCAACATCTGTAAGTATAGTTAATACTTTTGATTTTTGATCTTCTGACAGACCAAGGTTTGTAGCCATTTTATCTGTTTCTGCCTGGGGATCAAATTTGTGTTGAGCCTGATTCTCTTGAGTAGTTTGAACAACTGTTTTTGATGAAGTGTTGGCATTTGAATAAACTGCCATTAAACTGGCAATCGATACGATCATGATTTTTTTCATTTTTTAGATTTTTAGTTGTAGTTAAGTTGCAAAGTAGAGAACTCTTGTTATAATTTGCGTTATACAATAAATAAAGTAAGTTATAACTTTACCCAAGCCTTCAACCAGTCAAAATACCTGTTCACCGAATACTTCCCCTATAGGAAGAATAAGAAGGTATTTTAAAGCCGTGAATGTTAAAAGTACTTTAAAAATCACGTGGAGGTTTTTGGGAGGATTGGTAGTGGTTTTGATTATATTGCTGCTGGTTTCGATCGTAACGTTGCAAGTGCCCTCCTGTCAAACTTATCTGGCGCAAAAGGCAGCGAGTTATCTATCTGAAAAAATAAAAGCTAAGGTTGCTTTAGGAGGATTTGCGTTTGTTTTTCCGAAATCCATTGAAATCAAGGATTTGATGGTAGAGGATCGGACCAAAGATACACTCCTGGAAATACATTCTCTGAAGCTGAAGATAAACATCTTCGACCTTTTCACCCGAAAAATTGACCTGGAAAAAATTGAGATAAATCAAATGAGGACTCACATCCATCGTCTGGCGAATGATTTAATGTTTAATTATTCCTTCATTTTAACAGCCTTTTCTTCCGAAAAACCTAATGAACAAACAAGAAGGGCTTCTTGGAAATTTTCAATCGAAAATATTTCTTTGAAGGATATACTGTTCAACTATAGAGATACTTATAATGAAATAAATGTGAGGGCAGAATTGGGTTTGTTGACCTGTTCGCTGAGTACCTTTGATATGTCTAAACAGGTAATTGCAATAAATCAGCTTTCTGTTTCGGGAAATAATTCTTTTGGATTTGAAAACGGAAAGAGGATTAAATTGAAAGAAGGTTTTGATCCCGGTCATTTTCGATTTTCCGGTATCCAAACTGATTGCAGGGATCTTTATTTAAGTTTTGCGAAAACTTCGCTGAATATTCAAGAGCTTCAGTTTCAAGAAAAATGTGGATTGAACCTGAAACACTTTAGAACCAGGTTGAGTTACGATTCTACTGACTTAAAACTGGATGGTTTTGGTCTTAAGACTGATAAAAGTGAACTAATGCTCTCTTTCTCCGCTCATTATCATTCTCTAAATACCTCTGAGGATTTCATCGAAAAATTATTTTTGAAGGCGAAGGTACAGAAATCGGTACTTGCGCTTTCGGATGTTCTTCTTGCATATCCGGATTTGCTGAAGCAAAAATTCTTTGCGGAAAAACATAATACACTAGTACATTTTCAGAGTGACATTATCGGAACAATCGATCAATTCCAAGTTAATTTATTGGAATTAGCGACAGGTACAAATACCCTCTTGAGGCTGAAAGGTCTGGTTCGGGGAATTTCGGACCCTGAAAAATTTTTTGCCGATCTAAACCTCCTGGAATTCGAAACGGGAAAAATGGATTTGGAATCCATATCGCCGGAGTATTTTCCTTCATTTCTTTCTGTTCCGGCATTTTTTCAAATAACCGGGCATATAAAAGGATATGTGAAAAATTTTGATGCGGACTTGGTTTTCAATTCTACTGTAGGAAAATTTAAAGCAACAATAAAGATGAACCCTATCGCAGGAAATCAAGAACAACCCTACATCATAAACGTGGAGACGAAAGACCTTAATCTGAGTAAAATGCTTTCTCCATCCTACCATTTGGGTTCTCTAAGTCTGGTTGCGAGTTTAAAGGGTGAAGGATACACTTCAACTACTTTTCGGGCGAAATTTACCGGACAAGCATTCATGGATGGTAAGGCGCTTGCTTTTCTGTTTGATGGAAAAATTGATCTGGATGGCCTGTATCCTCAGTATGCGTTCAAATTAGATCTGAAAAATCTTGACCTTCAAGCACTTCATTTTTCCGAAAAGGCTGAACAGATCAGTGGAACATTACTGGCCGACTTACATAAAAATGGAAAGAAAAATATTACTGGAAAAATTACATTCGTTAATGGACTGCTCCTGAAAAATAACAAAAGATACCTTCTGGATTCAATCCTTTTGACTTCAGGCTATAAAGGAGACACGGCTGAAATAAGATTACGCTCGGTTCCCGTTAAGGCATATTTTAGAGGAGAGATTCATGTAGATGAGCTTTCGGACATATTGACTCGGGATCTGAATACCTATTTTCCGGTTTATCCGGAAAAAGGACAACATTTTCAGGTATTAGAAAAATTTGACTTTGACATCCATTTACGGGATTCAGGATCATTAGTTTCCATTTTTATTCCGGGATTTCAGGAGTTGTCTCCTTCGGTGATAAAAGGATCCTACGACAGCGAAGCCAAAAAGCTAGAACTGAGTCTGAATATACCGCAATTGATCTATAAAGGGGTTGAATTAGACAGTATGAGTCTGAACGTGAATACAAACAAAGACCAATTGAATTATTCTCTTCGCTGTGCAGATATTTTTAGTTCGTTGTTGAAGACACGAAATGTTTTTTTTGGTGGGGATGTCCGTCAAAAAGAAATCCATTACTACTTGAATACGTTAAATAACGATAGTTCGAAAATGCTTTCACTGGGAGGGATTTTTAACTATAAGGATGGTTTTCCGGAACTACGGTTCAGTTCTGAGCTGATATTGAATAATGCTACCTGGAAAGTAGATCCCATAAATTATATTCGTTTTGAGAAAAACAATCTGTTTATTCATCAGCTGGCTTTTTCAAATGGAGAGCAGGAGATTTTTCTGAATAGCATTAAAAATCCCCAATCGAAACCTGAACTTCGGGCTGAGTTCCGGAATTTTTCGCTGTCAACGATTTCGAAAATAATAGAAAATAAAGATAGTTTGATAAAAGGCATAGTGAATGGAACGTTTATCGTAAAGGAACAAAGAGATAAGATTGGTTTTATTTCAGATATGACCTTGAAAGATTTAGTTTGTAAAAAAATTCCGCTTGGAGACATGAATCTTCATATAGATAATCAGTCTGAATCAGATCAGTACGACGTAAAGTTAAACGTTTCCGGAAATCAAAACGACCTGAATCTGAATGGAAATTACACTACTGGAATGATTGAGAACAAATTGGATCTAATGCTCGATATACGCCGACTGAATCTGGGTTGTCTGGAGCCATTTGTTTTCCATCAGATGAAAAATTTGTCAGGACTGGTGAATGGGAAGCTGAAGGTGTCAGGGACGACTGAGATGCCGGATATTTCCGGCTATCTGAATGTGAAAAATGCCGGCCTGAACCCGGAGATTATTGGTTCGTATATGAAAATTGACAGCGGAAGTCTTGTCCTGGAATCGGGTAAAGTTAAATTTAACTCTTTTGAGCTGAAAGATTCATCCGGTAAACCAGGCATCATCAATGGTTATGTAGATATACGGGATTTTAAGAACCTCCGCTTTGATCTAAATCTAAAAACAACTGATTTTTTGGCCTTGAATACCCGGCAGACGGATAACCCCTTGTATTATGGAAAGATCTATCTCAGCAGTGACATTTCCCTGAAAGGAGATTTAATTCATCCAATGCTGAGTGTAAAAGCCAAACTCGAGAAAGGTAGTTCTCTTACGTATGTTCGTCCCAATGATCAGTTGGCGGAAATGGAAAGTAAGGGCATTATTGAATTCGTCGATTCCTTCACTTTGAAGAATCCGGTTCTGGCTCGAAAAGGGGATAGTACACAAGGGATTTATACAAAGGGAATAGAACTGAATGCGGTTGTTGAGGTGGACAATAATACGAAGTTGAAAATGCTGCTAGATCCAGTTTCAGGAGATTCTTTGGTGGTCAGGGGAGACGCTTCACTCAACTTTAGCCTCGATCGGAATGGTAAAGCAAGCCTGAATGGGAGCTATGCAGTTTATTCCGGAAATTATCAATTGAGTATGAATGAATTTTTTAAAAGAAATTTCATACTGGATAAGGGCGGAAAAATCACCTGGTCCGGCGATATGATGGATGCATTCCTTGACCTGAATGCTATTTATAAAGTCAGAACAGATCCATTGGCCCTTTTGGAAGGACAATTAGCTGGGATGAGTGAGACACAGAAAAACATGTATCGGACTAACCTGGATTTCCTGGTTTACCTCAAAGTAAAGGGTTCCCTGGAAAAGCCAGAAATTAGTTTTGATATTCAGCAGCCGGATGACCAACGGGGAGCCTTTAACGGTTCAGTAGATGCGCGACTGAATCAAATCCGACAAGACGAAAATGAAATGAACAAACAGGTATTTTCACTGATTACGTTGAATAGTTTCTTAGCGGAGGATCCTTTAAATAGCCCGGGTGGGGGAGATGCAGTCTCTTCAGCTGTCCGGTCAAGCGCAAGCAGCCTGCTTTCCCAGCAACTCAACCAGGCTTCGGCAAAATATGTAAAAGGAGTGGACTTGAACCTTGGTCTGGAATCATATGATGATTATTCCACGGGACAGCAGCAAGGCAGAACCCAGGTTAAACTGGGTGTTTCCAAACAAATATTCAATAACAAATTGACGGTACAGGTAGGCGGGAACGTAGATGTTGAAGGGGAAAAAGCAAAAGAGAACAATGCCAATGAAATTGCGGGAAATGTACTGATAGAGTATAAACTGACCAAGGATGCCAGGTATAAATTGAAAGCCTTCCAGAAAAGCGAATACGATCCGATTGAAGGTGAATTAATTGAAACAGGAATGGGCTTATTATTTACAAAGGATTACACTAAACTGAAGGAACTGTTTCGGATAAAAGAAAACAGAAAAAAAAGAAGTAATGAGTAGGCCGGACAGGAGAATAGTTTGGTTTGGTTTTTTCTTTCTTATGGTAGAAATACTACTTATCTGCCCGGGTTGCGATACTACTAAAAAGTTGCCGAAAGGAGAAGAGTTATACACGGGTGCAACTATCCATATCCATTCAGATTCCCCCGTTCCTGAAAAGGGAATAAAGAAAGAACTCATAAAGGTGGAAGGACCTTCTCCCAATAGTTCCTTTTTAGGAATACGATTTCAGCTCTGGATGTACATGATGATAAGTAAAGATAAAGGGAAAGGTCTTGGACACTTTCTGAAAACAAAAATGGGGGAGCCTCCTGTTCTCATGTCGGACCTCCATCCCGAAAAGACTGCAGAACTTATGAAAAATCGTTTGTTTACCAGTGGTTATTTTCATGCTCAGATTACCTTTGAAAAAGTTCGGCAAAAGCGAAAAATAAGTATCTGTTATACCGTCATCCTGCCAATACCTTATTTAGTTCACCGAGTCTCTTTTCCAGAAGGGGTAGATTCTTTAGAGGCACATATCAGAGCAACAAAAAAAGAAAGTCTTATCAAAGAGGGTGTTCAATATAATCTGGAGCTCTTTAAGGAAGAACGTTTAAGAATAGAAAAAGAGCTAAGAAATGCGGGCTTTTATTATTTTAATGCAGATTACCTTTTGTTTCAAGCTGATAGTATTAAAAATGCTAAACAAGTAAATGTCAGGCTTATCCTCAAACCGGAAATCCCGGCAAGAGCGCGAAGGGTGTATACATTAAATACTATCTATATTATACCTTCTCTTGTTTCTGTCAATGATAGCTTTCCGATAAAGACAGATACCTTAAAAATGGGCGGATACGATTACTTAAATAGTGATAGTGCGTTCCGTCCAAAAGCTATACTCCAATCTATTTATCTTAAAAAAGGCCATTTGTACAATCGAAATGATCATACACTCACATTGAGGCATTTGATGGAAATGGGTATATTCAGATCCGTCGAGATCAGGTTTGTTGAGTCGGCCGATTCTGCAGGAATCCTGGACGTATATATCCGTTTATTCCCGCTACCTCGCAAATCCATTCAGGCAGACCTGGAAGCCATTACTAAATCAGATAATTTTACTGGTCCAAGTTTGACCATGAGCTTCAAAGACAGAAATATTTTTAAGGGAGGAGAGCTGTATGTATTTAATTTATTGGGTAGTTTTGAAACTCAAATCGGAAAAAATGCCGTTAGTTTTAATTCCTATGAATTAGGTGTTAATACACAATTGTATTTTCCTGAATTCATTACCCCATTTAGACTAAAGCGTAATTCAAATCTTTTCCTGCCAAAAACTAAAATCGATCTGGGTGCGCGATTGCTTCAGCGAGTATTATATTATAACATGACAGCTCTGAATGCATCATTTGGCTATAAATGGAAAAAAACACCACAAAAGGAATATGAATTGGATCCTATTTACCTGAGTTTTACGAAACTGTTGAATACTACAAATGCCTTCAATACATTATTGTTGGAGAATCCATACCTTAAAACCAGTTTTGAAGAGCAATTTATCATTGGATCCAATTATTCCTATACCTATAATTCGCAGATCGGTTCTGTGAAACGGAGTCAATTTTATTTTAATGGAACGCTGCAACTCTCAGGAAATTCACTTTACCTTATGCAGTCGCTTTTCTCTCCTCTGTCCGCTACAGAAGAGAATCCTTACAAGGTGTTCGGATTTCCGTATGCCCAATATTCAAGATTCACGCTCGATGAGAGGTACTATTTCACTGTTAACAAAATGAGCAGAATTGCTGTTCGTTTCTATGGAGGAGTCGCATTACCCTATGGTAATTCAAGTACGATACCTTATGTTGAGCAGTTCTTCAGTGGAGGTTCCAATAGCATCCGGGCTTTTCAGGCCCGTTCATTGGGGCCTGGCTCTTATAAAATTCCGGATAGTCTGGCCGGGAGATCGTTTCTCGATCAATCAGGAGATATAAAACTGGAAGGAAATCTGGAGTACCGGTTTAATATCCTGAAAATACTCAAAGGAGCTATTTTCACAGACGCAGGAAATGTATGGCTGGCCCGCAAGAATGCCCAGTATCCTGGCGGAGAATTCAATATTACGGACTTCCAAAATGAAATTGCTGTGGGAGCTGGTGCAGGTCTGAGATTTGACCTTTCCTTTTTCGTATTGCGTTTCGATCTGGCTTTTCCCTTACGAGAACCTTCTCTCCCCGAAAATGAAAGATGGGTGATCAACCGGATTGATTTTGAAGCTCCTTCCTGGAGGCAGCAAAACCTGGTACTGAATATTGCTGTTGGGTATCCTTTTTAATCTTGGCAATTACAAGCATTGATTTGTTACTGGCTATCCATTCGCCTTCTTAAACGAAAAATATATCGGATGCGGCAATGAGCACTATAAATTCGTGTCAAAAAAATAAATTTCAAACAAGTTTTTTAAAGTCAACTAATCTAAAATTATTACTATGAGAAAGAATTTACTTATGAATATGAAAAGAAGTTATTTAACTTTTTTCTTATGTACACTTTGTTTTATTATACTGGGACAAACTTTACCAACCTGCGAAAATTATGGAAATGGAATAGCAGAGAATATTGTTTACAGTGTAAATGGGAATATTGTTCCTTTATTAACAGAGGGGAACATTCATTCGGGAGACCATGTGAGTGTTTGTTTCTCTCTCTCCAAAGCTACGAGCGCTAGCATGACTATTTTTTCGTTGGTGACCTATAAGGCCCCAGGTGCATCTTTTGATTCTGCAACAGCTTCCCTGCAAACGGTATTTAGTATGGATAGTAAGATTGCGTTTGGTGATAGTACTTGTTGTCTTTCTGTAATCGTACCAGATTGTTATTTTCAATTAGATTTTGTTAAGGGCTGTGTTATATATCAATTTTGGCCATTCGATTTTTATGGATCAGAAAATAGATTAATAGCTTCAGTAAGCGGTGGAACCGGTACATGTAATTGTGTTGCAACTGCAGAAGCGGGACCTGACATGGTATTGAATTGTAACTCATTCCGAGACACGCTATCTGGTTCAACTTTTACGCATAAGCCGGTTATCAGCTGGCAGGCGATTGACGGTGGAAATATTGTTTCCGGATCAAATACACTTACTCCAGTAGTCAATGCTCCCGGAATATATATACTTACTGTAGAAGATACGCTTAATTGTTCTGTTTCTGATTCTGTCACCGTTACCGGGCATACCAATGTTTTAACTCCGGGAAAGATCGGTCCAAACCAGAGTCATTGTGGCCCCTTTAAGCCAGATACCATCCGTTCTATCAATGCTGCAACCGCGAATGCCGGTGACGTCATTACCTACCGGTGGTTGTATAGCCTGGTGGATACTGCAAATACGTACGGAAATTTATATTGGCATGTTATTCCTGGAGCCGATTCGGCTTACTATAGTCCGGATAGCATTTTTGTAACGACCTACTATATAAGATGTGCAAAAACCGTTGGGTGTACCTTTGTAGGGAATACTACCGAAAGTAATATTGTAGGAATACAAATATTCCCTAAGGTCATTGTCGATCTTGGAAGAGATACCTCTATTATCAGCTGCCATCATGATACCCTTAGACTGGATGCAGGTAATAAAGGAGCGACGTATTTATGGAATACAGGTGCCGTAACGCAGACGATAGATGTGACCACCTCCGGTGTCTATTATGTAAACGTTACAAATAAGGAAGGGTGTTCTGCTTCCGATACAATTAAAGTTAATATTGTTGATGGAACGATCAATCTGGATCTTGGACCGGATACGACACTTTGTGGTTGTATTGTTCTAAATGCATTCAACCCGGGAGCGAGCTATGCCTGGTGCAGTGGTCAGGATTACCCCTTCATTACCGTTTGCAAAACGGGGACATATTGTGTACAGGTAAGAAACGGTATTTGTATTGCGTCCGACACGATCCATATCATTATTGACCAGCCACCTATAGTAAACCTGGGTAATGATACAACATTGCTTTCCGGTGCACTTGTTCTCAATGCGGGAAATGCAGGAGCCACATTTTTATGGAGTACAGGTGATACTACACAAATGATCACAGTAACGGAGTCAGGAAAATATTCTGTAACCGTAACTGAAAAAAATGGATGTAAAGCAAGTGATTCTATTGTTGTGAATATAGTTAGTGGGATTAGCGAAAACTCCAGGCCAGGTTTCCCTATTCGTGTTTTTCCTAATCCCAGTATTGACAAAATACTTAATATAAGCTTTGATATTATTGAAAAAGGGCCTCTTGACTTAAAAATTATTGATTGTATTGGACGTGAAATGTATTCTGAACAATTGGAAAACTTCAGTGGTTCTTATAACAAGAAAATTAGCCTGCAGAATTTTGCCGCCGGAATTTACTTTGTGAATGTTATGAGTGGTACAGTCGGGCGTACGGTTAAAATATCAATCGAATAGGTTCTTCAATACTACTATGATTGTACAATTGTATTTAAAAAAATGTATAACACTTCTTAACCGGGTAGGATAGATCTTTGCTATAATAAATGAAATAACATAAATAATCATCCACTTAAATTAAAAAAAAATGAAAAAAAATGAAAAGGTAAACAAGGACAAACAGATGTCCGGTTCTTCCCGCAGAGAAGAAAGTAGAAGCCAATCTTCTACAGGCAGAAGCAAAGAAAACAGTAATTCCGGTATGGGGAATAAAACATCCGTGAAAAATAACAAAACAAAATCAAACAACTAAAAACAAGAAACCATGTCAGAAAATCAAAAAGACCAAAAGTTTCCAGGAAACCAAAACGGTCAACAAAAAAATCAAAAAACCGGACAAAGTCAATATGATCGTAATCCGAAAGAAGTGAATTCAGAGGACCAATATGACACAGATGTAGATACAGAAGATTCGGAGAATGAATCATCAGAAGGAACAAAAACACCTGGACGTACAACTAAAACGCCGCAAGGAGAGCAAAACCGTCAGACAGATGGCAAAATTCCTTCTGGGAATAAAAACGAGAATAAAACCGGAAAGTCGAACAAATAGGTTCACAACCTATATAGTTTTAACTAACAATTTAAGAGTACCGGCATAAAACCGGTACTCTTAATAAATGCAAAGAATTAATCTCTAAACAATAAAAATTAGATGGTATGGAAGATTCAGGAAAAATGATCAGTGCAGTATTATTCGGCGCAGCAATAGGTGCCTTGGCCGGTGTGCTTTTAGCTCCTGATAAAGGAAGTTCGACACGCAAAAAAATCGTTGAGGGTACAAAGGATTGGACCTCCAATTTAAAGGATACCGCCATCCGGCTCAAAGAAAAAGTACAAAGTTTTGGCGAATCGGCAGAAGATGAACTCAGAAAATCAGTTAATAACTATAAAGAAGAAGGGGAGAAAATAATGGCTGGCAGTTCAGCAAACAGATAGGTTTTGAAATAAGGAATATTGGGGGTTACTTATAGACAGAGGTTGAAAATTCAGCCTCTGTTTTTTATTGAAAGCTTATTATTATTACTTTTCTGTTTTAAACAGGTTCTTCATTAAACAGGGGTTCTTCGTTTAGTTTTCTCGATATGATTCGAATAGGATTACTTTCTGATACCCACAATTACCTGGATAGAGCTCTGATTTCTTACTTGAATCAATGCGATCAAATATGGCATGCAGGAGATATCGGTAGTATTCAGATTGCAGACGAATTAGAAGAAATAAAGCCACTAACTGCTGTTTACGGCAATATTGATGGCCCGGACGTACGTAATACATACCCCAAAATACAAAGATTTATGTGTGAGGAAGTAGATGTATTGATGACGCACATCGGTGGTTATCCGGATAAATATACCGCAGAAGCCGGTAAACTAATACGGGAACGTGCTCCAACTCTTTTTATTTGCGGGCATTCTCATATTCTTAAAGTACAATTTGATAAAAAGTACAATTTGCTTCACATTAACCCGGGTGCTGCCGGAATACATGGCTTTCACCAGGTAAAAACACTGGTGCGTTTTATAATTGATAAGAAGGATATAAGAGGATTGGAAGTGGTGGAGTTAGGAACGCGATAGGAATGAAATTAAGGAATTCTAATTTTGTTCTTTAAAATTTGATCCATGTGAAATATTATTTGTATATTCGCAAGACGATTCTAAAGTATTACATCTTCTTGTAATCATTAAATCACTCAAAATATAATTCTTATAATAACTCTCCTTTATTTTTGCTTATCCGCTAACTAACCTGTAATTTATGTACGATATTGTTGAACTGAACAACAAGCTTGTGACCGAGCTTAAAGACATTGCAAAAGAGCTCAATCTCCCTAAGTATGAAGCGCTGAAAAAACAAGAACTTATTTACAAGATACTTGATCACCAGGCACTTAATCCCTCGGATCTGAAGTCTTCGCATAAAATGGAGGATGGGAAAGCGACCCGTCCCAGGAAAAGTAAACCGGACACCGAAGCATTACCTGAAGCCCCTTTATTTCCGGAACTGGAAAATGATTTTCCTTCTCAAAAAGAAGAAGTCCCTGTAACGGCTTCAATGGTTACCAAAGATTCTGTTACTATACCGGCGCAGGAAACTGCAGTCACTGTTTCAGACACGCAATTGCAGGACAAGAATATTGATCAGCATAACCGGACTAATAATCGTTTTGAATCTCGTAGCCGGCAGGCAGATTTATATAATTTTGATGGCATTGTGATAAGTGAAGGAGTGTTGGAAATAATGCCTGATGGTTATGGTTTCCTTCGTTCATCCGATTATAATTATTTGAATTCTCCGGATGATATTTACGTTTCACAATCTCAGATTAAATTATTCGGATTAAAAACGGGAGATACTGTTCGTGGAAGTATTCGTCCTCCAAAGGAAGGTGAAAAATATTTTCCTTTAATAAAAATAGACAAAATTAATGGACGTGACCCCGCTTATGTACGGGATCGTGTACCCTTTGAATATTTAACACCGCTTTTTCCAACTGAGAAATTTAAATTAACCGGTCATCCTCAGAATTCCTTATCCACACGTATTGTGGATCTTTTCACTCCACTTGGAAAAGGTCAGCGTGCATTAATTGTAGCTCAGCCTAAGACGGGGAAAACGGTTTTATTAAAAGAAATTGCAAATGCGATTGCATTTAATCATCCCGAAGCTTATCTGATTATTCTCCTGATAGACGAACGCCCGGAGGAAGTAACAGACATGGCCCGCAGCGTAAAGGCGGAGGTGATTGCTTCGACTTTTGATGAACCGGCAGATCGTCACGTTCGGATCGCTAACATTGTGCTTGAAAAAGCAAAACGTATGGTGGAGTGCGGACATGATGTAGTGATTCTTTTAGATTCTATTACGCGTTTGGCCCGCGCTTACAATACCGTGCAACCTGCATCTGGAAAAGTATTATCCGGTGGTGTTGATGCAAATGCCTTACATAAGCCAAAACGTTTCTTCGGTTCTGCACGTAAGATCGAGAACGGTGGTTCATTAACTATTTTGGCAACTGCCCTGACAGATACCGGTTCTAAAATGGATGAAGTTATCTTTGAAGAATTTAAGGGTACTGGCAACAGTGAGCTTCAGCTGGATCGTAAATTGTCAAATAAGCGCCTCTTCCCGTCTATTGACATTGTTGCTTCCAGTACACGCAGAGATGACCTGTTGGTAGATAAGGAAACTTTACAACGCCTGTGGATCCTACGGAAACATCTTGCGGATATGAATCCACTGGAAGCTATGGAATTCATGAGAGACCGCATAAAAAACACACAAACGAACGAAGAGTTCCTTGTTTCCATGAATGGTTAATAGTGGTATGAACCTGGCCACGAAATATGGAAATTACTGCGCCCTTATAACGGTTTCATTCATCCTTCTTTTACATTTCAGTGGAATAAGTTCATTCTTTGTTAAAGGGTTAGGTTCTGTTATTTCCTCTCTTACTGAGTTGGTATTTATTTTCCTGGCTATTTATATGACCAGGAAAAATGAATACGGAGGTTTTATTGATTTTAAATCAGCCGCAAGAGCAGGTATTACGATGGTTTTGGTGAATGGTATTTTATTTGCTTTTTTTCAGTACCTCTATTATCAGTTTATAGAACCTGATTTCATCAATCATTTTATGCCACAATATGAAAAGTGGTCAAAAATGATGGGTAGAAGCGAGGATGAGCTGCAAAAAGTAAGTGCTGCACTTTCAACAGGTTTTTCACCTATTTCGGCTGCATGGGCGAGTTTTTCTCAAATGTTGTTTTGGGAAACATTTATTGCACTGATCATTGCGAGATTTTTGAGGAAAAATCCTCCGGAACAGATGCAGACGCCGGAAGGTTAAAAATGTGCATACTGCACTACACAAGTCCGATTTCTTTGGCGAGTTTTTTAAAATCAACCCCATCAAAATTTCCTGAACTCATCATCAATAGATTGCTATTTTTCCAGTCTTTGTTTTTGAGTTCTGAGATTAGATCCGTTGAATTGGTATAAACGGAAATGTTGCTGCTTCCAAATGCGGCTTTTACCTGTTCCGGATGAATGGATTTTAATTTTTTATGTTCAATGGTATGCGGATTAAAATATACAATGGCTTCATCCGCAAGCTCCATTGAATTTTTGTACTGGTTTAGGAATTCTTCATTCAGACTACTGAAAGTATGTAGTTCCATGCAGGCAATTAATTTTCTATCCGGAAACTGTCGCTTAAGGGCAGCAGTAGTAGCTCTGAGTTTTGAAGGAGAATGTGCGAAATCTTTGTAAAAAGCCGAACGCTCATTTTTTGCTACTAGCTCCAGGCGTTTCGCCGCTCCGGAAAATGATTGTATAGCTAAATAAAATTGTTCATCCGTAATTTTTAATTCATTGCAAACCAGGCGGGCTCCGTTAAGATTCATCAGGTTATGTTCGCCAAAAATTAACAGGGGAATTCCCGCCTGTATCAAAATGGTTTTGCCATCAGCAATTTTATATTCTGGAATTCCATAAGACAATTTTCTAATTGGGTTTTCTGTCCTTTCGGCCAGCTTTTTTACTTCAGGATCCACTGAACAATAAATCAATGTTCCTGTTGGGTTTATCAGGTCAATGAAAATTTTAAATTGTTCGCTGTAATTTTCAAATGTTGGAAATACATTAATATGATCCCAGGCAATACCGCTTACGACAGCAATATCCGGTCTGTACAAATGAAATTTGGGTCTTCTGTCAATAGGAGATGAAAGGTATTCATCGCCTTCAATAACAGCTATGGTAGTTTCCTGGCTGAGTTTTACCATCGTGTCAAAACCTTCCAGCTGAGCGCCCACTAAGTAATCACAATCAATTTTGTGAAAATGAAGAACATGAAGAATCATGGCGGTAATCGTTGTTTTTCCATGACTCCCACCGATAACCACCCGACTTTTGTTTTTTGTTTGCTCATAAATGTATTCCGGGTAGGAATATATTTTCAAACCCAATTCCCTGGCTTTTAGTAGTTCAGGATTATCATTTCTCGCGTGCATTCCCAGAATAACAGCATCAAGATCCGGATAAATATTGGCAGCATCCCAGCCCAATTTGCCAGGCAGTAGTCCATAAGCGGACAACCTGCTTCTGGAAGGCTCAATGATCTCGTCGTCGGAGCCGCTGACGCTAAAACCTTTTTTATGCAGTGCAATTGCCAGGTTGTGCATAGCACTCCCTCCAATTGCAATTAAATGAATTTTCATGGCTTATCCTTCCTTTGCTGCATTTTCTTTTATAGAAGCAGAAATTTCCCGGCCTTTTGCCGTATGTGTAATTTCTCCGAAATCCTTTTCAAATCGTTCATATTCTTTAAATCCCAGCTTGGCTGCTGATTTTAGTTCTTCTAATGCTTTATCATTTTCTTTTTTGCCAAAATAGATCAAAGCTTGTAAATAGGGGGCTTCAGCATTAGTCGGGTCAATGATTTTGTAAATCGTAAGATAGTGTTCCGCTTCAGTCATCTGATTGGCATGCATCAATTGGTTGATATTCATATAACAGGCGAGACTTAAAAAACTTAAAATTCTTTTATTCATAACAACCTGGTCTGTCGGGAACCTTTTAGTATCGTTTAACCTCTGCGTTTCTGTTTTCCACCAGGGAATTTCTTTCAAAGCCATTGCATTCAGGTATTGGTCCTTGAGGGCTTTTTCCGTTTGCGCAAGTTCCAGCTGACGCTCCCGTGCTTTTTTTACCTCTTTCGAATTTTCAAGCTGAGAAATGGTAAGTAACAGCATTGTGTCCGGGCTTAATCCCGAAATGAAGTTGAATGTCTGACGGGCTGTAAAAAGAGCTTCTTCTTTTTTATTTTTTTTAATAAGACCTTCTATCTGATTTTTTTCTGCAGACAAAAAAACGCGAACGATGGAATCATTTTTAGGAATTAGATTTTGTTTCATTGCTTTGAACTGTATCCAGGTAAATGCTTTTTCCATTATTTCAGCAGGACACCACTCGTGCTTTCCGTTAAAAGGCAGAAAAACATGTTCCACGTCTGATTTCTTTAACATATTCTCGAGGTCCTGCATCTCATTGTAATTAAAATCCTCATTTCCCGCAATGCCGATGTAATTGAATTTATTTTCAATCGGTTTTTCAATAGCAGGAAAACCCGCTCCACATCCAATGACTGTGTTTATACCCCCATCGAATATAGCGACGGAACTGGCCACACGGGAACCTCCGGAAAAACCAGAAGTATATACCCGGGATTGATCGATACTTAACCTGGTTTGTACATCGTGAATCATGTTGCGGGCAAAAGCAACGTTGACCTCAGCGCTATTCCCATTCCTGGAATTATTGGAACCAGCTAAAATGTAGCCATATTTGTCGGCAAGATTTTTGTATTTCTTAAGAGGTAAAGCTCCCGATGCCTGGGCATCAAAGAAAAAGATAACTGCCGATGGAGCAGAAGGGGTATAGGAAGAGGGAACGTACAGCGCATAATTGTTGCTAGTATCAGCCTTACACTTGATGTTGCCAAATATTTTCCTTTTTTCAATAGCTTCAAATTGAAGTGGAATTTGTTTCGAAAGAGCTTCCTTTTTTGCAGCTGTATTTTCATTTTTTTCCTTTTGCGGGCCTGGAGAACAAGCGGTAAAAATAATAGAGGCTGCAAGGAGAATACGGGTAAGATAAATGCGAATGCGTTGGTTCATAAGCGGATCAATTCAGTAGTTTTTTCTTTAAATATTTTCCGGTATACGATTCTTTACAATTGATAAGTTCTTCGGGAGTACCTTCAAACAGAACATGGCCGCCTTTTTCTCCTCCTTCAGGACCAAGATCGATCACCCAATCAGCGCATTTGATTACTTCCGCATTGTGTTCGATAACAATAATAGAATGGCCCTGACGAATAAGCGCATAAAATGCCCCGAGGAGTTTGTTGATGTCGTGAAAATGTAAACCGGTCGTGGGTTCGTCAAAAATGAAAAGCTGAGGCCCACTGTTGTTCTGTCCCATTCCCAGGAAAGATGCAAGTTTAATGCGTTGTGCTTCACCGCCGCTCAAAGTGCTGGAAGATTGGCCAAGCTGAACATATCCCAAACCGACTTCGGCAAGAGGGGCCAGCTTATTTACGATCCTGCGTTCCATGGAAGTTCCAGGCTGCGCCGCTTCAAAAAATGAAACGGCATCATCTATTGTTAAATTTAAAATATCGTAAATTGTCATGCCCCGGTAGAGCACTTCCAGGGTTTCCTGCTTGAAACGTTTTCCGTTACAAGATTCACAGACCAGTTCAATATCAGCCATGAATTGCATTTCAATATTCACAGTGCCTTCGCCCTCGCAGACTTCGCAACGACCTCCATCCACATTAAATGAAAAATGAGAAGGTTTGTATCCACGGGCTTTTGCTAATGGCTGTTCGGCATATAGAGTTCTTATTTCATCATATGCCTTTACGTAGGTAACAGGATTAGACCTGGATGATTTTCCAATGGGATTCTGGTCAACAAATTCTACGCCTGCTATACTGGCGTAATCTCCACCCAGTTTATCCAATTGCCCGGTATGTTCTCCATAACCCCCATGCATTTTTTTCAGAGAAGGATAGAGCACCCGTTTGATCAGGGAACTTTTACCCGAACCACTAACGCCTGTGACAACCGTTAATACATGCAGTGGAAATTTTACATGAATATTTTTAAGGTTATTCTCCCGAGCGCCTTTTACCTCAATAAAACTAGTCCACTTTCTGCGGTATTCGGGTAAAAGGATCTTTTCTTTCCCTGAAAGATAGCGGGCAGTTAAGCTACGTTCTTCGGTTTCTATGTCTTTGATCCGGCCCTGGAAAACAAGCTCTCCTCCATGTGTTCCCGCATAAGGTCCGATATCAATCAATTGATCGGCTGCCCGCATTATTTCTTCATCGTGTTCAACGATTACTACACTATTGCCAATATCCCGTAAGGCTGTCAGAGCTCCTATTAAACGCTGCGTATCCCGGGAGTGCAGTCCGATGCTGGGTTCATCCAGAACATACAGAGAACCAACGAGACTACTGCCCAGAGAGGTGGCAAGGTTGATGCGTTGAGATTCACCTCCCGAAAGGGTATTGGATAAACGGTTAAGGGTTAAATAGCCTAATCCTACATCTTCTAAAAACTGCAAGCGGTTCTTTATTTCAATTAAAATGCGTTTGGCGACTACTGCATCATGATCATTCAATTTGATTTTTTTGAAGAACTCCAGATTTTTAGTAATGGGAGCAAGGATGAGTTCATTGATGGATTTTTCCTCCACTTTCACATAAGAGGCATCCTTTCGTAAGCGTGTACCATGACAATCGGGGCAGATGGTTTTCCCCCGGTAACGGGAAAGCATCACCCGGTATTGAATTTTGTAACTTTCTTTTTCCAGGAAGCGGAAGAATCCATCCAGGCCCTCAACGTATTTATTTCCTCTCCACAGTTCATTTCGTTGTATGGTATTCAAGTCGTAGTAAGGTTTATGAACAGGGAAGTCGAATTTGTGTGCCTGTTTAATAAACAGATTTTTCCATTCGCTCATCTTTTCACCTTTCCAGCATACAACAGCCTCCTCGTAAATAGAAAGGCTTTTGTCAGGAATGACGAGGTCTTCATCAATACCCAAAATGCTTCCAAAGCCCTCGCATGTTTTACAGGCACCTACCGGATTGTTGAAACTGAAAAAGTGTTCACTGGGTTCTTCGAAGGTCATGTCATCCAGTTCAAACCGGTTGGAAAAAGATTTTATTACGGTCTTTTCGGCGGATTTGATTTTTGATTTTTGACTTTGAACTTTTTCATTAATGAGTTCTATATAACATTCTCCTTCTCCTTCGTGAAAGGCAGTCTGTATGGAATCCGAAATGCGGTTTGTATTCTCTTCATTGTCTTTCTGGACAATGAGTCGGTCAATAACGATCCGTATCCTTTCTTTTTCGGAAAATTTTGTTTTCAGAAATTCGTCCAACCGAATAACTTCATCATTGTATTGTATACGAGAAAA
>JABDFG010000025.1 GCA_013286655.1 Bacteroidota bacterium | reverse complement strand
TTCAGCAGATGGTATATTCTCTACTCTTTCCATTTTGGGGACATAATGAAATAAAGGCCTGCCCGCATGTATGCTTATGAGCATACAGGGCCTATCAGCAGACATGGCTAAACAGACAGGAAATAAAACAAATACCATTAAAACAAACAAAGGGGTGATCTTTATAAATTTATTCATACCTGTTGTAAACGTTTTTCAGCAAAGAGTCTTTTTCTTTACTATCTAGTTTCTGAAGGTCCGAAATGAGCCAGCCTGTGTTATAACCTGCGCGGTTGAACTGTGAAAGTTCAAAATACCAATTATCCACCTGGAAAAAATGAAACTTTACATCTGTAACTGTTTTGAAACGGAGATTTCCTTTCTTTACCTCAAAAAGGAAAAGTGCCAGGTAGTCGGGGTCATAATTTCGTTCAGTATAATTCTGTAGTATATTCTTATCATCGTGAAAAACTTTGTACAGATTCATGAATTCCAATTCATGACTTAAGGGATGCAAAAAATGGACGGTATCCTGGGTATCTTTAACAAAGAACTCTTCAAATGGTCTGAAACAGACACGGTTGATTACCCATTTTGAACCGATTTTTTCTTCCTGCAATTTGAGAAAGAGAGTTGCATTTACTTCTTTTCCTTCCCAATAAAAAATAGTGTTGACCTGAGCGATCCAGTTTCCGCCATGAAAATCCAGGAAAACAGGTTTCTCTGGGTCACCTACATATTGAATAAATTGTCGTTTTAAATCCTCCTTTACGAATGAATTTTCTTTATCAAAGAGCAGGTTTAAAAAAAAGGAACGTGTAATGGGGTTCCTGTAAAGGCTATCCTTTTCGTAATAGCGACTTCCGTCAATAGATTCCTCATTGTTAAATCTTCTGAAAAACTGGTTTACCTGTTTTGTTGAGGCATAAAGCACCACTTCATCCTCCAGAGTTGGTGCTACTATCGTTTGTGCGGATGCTTCAACCCGAAGATAAAATTGAATGTATACGAAAAGCGAAATCCACTTTATTAAGTTCACATTTTAAGAATCTGTTTATTGCTTTTTTGTTTCTGTTACTTTCATATCTCCCAAAATTACGTCCCAAAAATCAATTGGCATCCCATTAATCTGGGTGTGTTTCTTCTCCACATAAATGGTGACATCCTTTTTAGTTACGTCTGTGTATTTAAGTCCCTCAGCTCCGTAACCTTCGAACCGTTGGTATATGGTTACAACACCCACGTATTTACCATCTGGTTGTTTTTCCAGGTCACTTATATAGTGGATGCTATACCAATCAATTTTGACTTTGATATAGTTCAATGCCATTAAACGCTTGAAATAATTATCTACTGTGAAGTAATTGACGGCAGGGCTTGCAAGGGTTGACACGCCCATTTTGCTACCAGTGGCAAAAAGCTCATCGGCCCTTTTAATAACCCTGGAAGCCTCGGAGAATGAGGTGCCCTTATCACCGATAATACTTATATACTTACTCAAATCCCTTACTTTTTCAAGGGCCAATGAATCGATCGCATGTTTGCGCTGAGGTGTGACGTTATCCTGAGCAAAGAGTACAGGTGCTATACCTGATAATACTAACGCTATTATGATGAGAGATTTCCTTGACATGGGGATTATTTTTTAATTAATACTACTTCTGTTATTTTTCCATTACCATCCATTTCCAGATGATCTACTGCATTTGGATTTTTCTTCTGATCTTTCAGGTAGTTCAGGTATTTGCTGATAGTTGTGGGCTGATCATAATCAACAGAAATGCCATTGCGGTAAATAATAATCAAAACAGGAATGTCCCCGGTTTTAAAAGAGGACATAGCAGAATTAATTGTCTGATTTGCAGTGTTAACATCAGGTGCGTCTGATATTTGTTGAAAGTATTTTTCTACCCTGTTGTAGGGTTCCCTTTTGGCTGCCGCATCTGCTGCCGCTTTAGCAGCAGCTTCTTCCTCCGCTTTCTTTCTTGCTGCGGCTTCTGCTTTAGCCTTAGCATCATCTGTATTTGTTGATGTTGCTGCCTTATGAGTTTTGCAACCGGTATCAGTAATTAGTATGCTTCCGGTAATAACCGCAGCCAGGAGTATATTCAAAAAACGCCTTGCGTTTAACTCCCTTTTCCCTTTAATTAGTTTTTTGGGATAGTTGTTGACGATCTTCTTCATATTTCAGTTTTAAAGTTTAATTTTTACTCTGTGATAAAAGTCGGTAAAAACTGACAAGGCAAATAGAAGTAATAAAATCCCAATGGTTCTTCTGTTTCCCTTATTTATTGTCACCTGTTTTCTTCGTTTACCAATTTTTTAGTTACTTATTATTTTCAACGACCTTAGGGTTAAAATTTATTTTTTTAACAAAAGAACACTGCCAAGATGAAAACGGATATAAAACGGGATTAAAAAAGGATTAAAATTCATCCATATCTATCTTTGCATTTCTATGAAATAATTAATACTGTTTGTTTATGCTTTATTTTCTGTTGCCTCCTATTTAATCGATTGAATTTCGACGCTAAAAATTAAATTGCAATCCTGGGCCTAGAATTTCAAAGAACCTACTACTTTTAACAAAGTATCCATAACCAAAATAGATTGGAACACTGAATTTGGCATTTTTCCTGAAAGGCTGGATTGTTCCCATAACAACAATGCCAAGATCAGATGTTGCCGTACTGCTGAGATTTAATGCATTAAGTGCCAAAAAACCTGCGCCGATGGAATAGGGCCTTAACTGACCGGGTTGTTTATCATCGTAAGGGGTCATATTAAAAAGTACTGAGGCACTTATACCGGATAAATTTCCAATACCTCCTCCGTCTCCGAAATTTTTCACTAAAAGTCCTGTTGGAAATGACAACTGTAGGTCATAATTATACTTACGTGAGAGGATGAGTTTGATTTTTCGCTTATATCCTTTCGTATCATCGTATTTACTTTCATCGTGACTCACTATAATGATAATCTGGGTAAATTCGGGTAGCTTATAGGTTTTATGATCCAGGTAATCATTAAGATTTATAAGCGGCTCATTGCAATCAGAAACATCATAATGCCCCTTTCTTGGTGATTGATCCCCGGGGCAAATAACCAGATTTTCAATTTTTTCATCTTCAATCAGATCATTGTCTTTATTAAGAATCTTCACCTCGATATTAATATACTGTTTACCATAGAGTTTGTCATTTATATCAATTCTATTGGGGTTAAATGTGATATTGATGTCTTTAATAGCACTATCATAAAAAAACGGTTTATTGAATCGAACATCCGTAAGAGCAACAGGTGCCTTCCCGTAATTGATGTTTACAAAATCGAACTGGGAAGGTTTTTTATAATCCCTTACACTTAACTGGTAAGATGTTTCTTTACGATCCAGGAATATGGAAATATGCTTATTGGCGATTGCAAGTGGAACTTTGAAGCGGAAATAGACAAATTCATCAGAAGATTTTACAGTGTCTTGTTTTGCGTCTGAAATCCCATCAAATTGTATTTTATTTGTTTCAAGGTCCTTACCTTGTATTCTCACTTCGATTTGTTCACCTGGATGAACAGTTAGGGTTTCATCCCAGTCATCGCCGTTTTTTCGGATAGATACTTTTTCAATCTTTGGCTTTTCACTGATATTAAGATTACAGATAAACCGGTTCTTTTCTGAATCTTTAATATACAGATAACCGTCCGAAACTTTATGAAAGGCGAACGGTTTTATCCTGCATACGACTTTTTTAGTGTTATCTACAATTGATTCAACAATTAATTCAGCAATCAACTCTCCACCGTTTTGTTGATCTTCTATTCTGAATGATTTGGTCTGTTCAAAAAGAGGATTATAATCGACCATTATCTGTTGACTGATTTTTGAATCAGGAGAATAGAAAATAGCATTCTTGTCAAAATTTATATAAGAAAACTTAAATTGTTTAACATTTATGCCAATGGAAAGAATTTGAATATTATTCGTAAGGTTCCCTTTAGAATCCAGAACAGGGAAATTGCTTTTTAATGGAATATTTATTTGTCTTGTTCCGATGCTGTGGGGCTTGATTGTTATAGCCAGCAAATTGAGATAATTTGTTAATTTGTAGTCAAAGTCCTTCCCCTGAATAAATGAATTTTCTGTTTTTATATTAAACCCATTAGTTTCAGGAAACTCAATGGTTTTCTGTTCCTCCTGAAAAACATCTACTGTTTTCTGATCTGTAGTAATTACTGGCAGGATAACGGGTAGTAAATTGTAATTAAAATGATTGGAGCCTACCTTTACACTTAAAACAGGTCTTTGATCTGTAAGAAAATCGTTCAACCTTATTTTCCCGCCATACAATCCATCCATATTTTTTTTAAGTGAATCGATAATGGTATAATGATCAGAGGGCAAAAGAGAAAGCGGGGCCAGAGGTAGTAAATTATTTTCTTTAAAGAACACTTTTATAACTGGCTGTTCATCGTTAGAAGTAAAGTAGAGATAGGTGCTATCTCCATCTTTTATATTGTTAGCAGGTTCGGAAAATTTCAAAGAATCACTTTTTACTGTTAATGTTATATCAGTTTTATGTTGACCATAAGCAATGCTTGTTATGAGGGCGACCATTGATAAAAGGAATTTTCTTTTAAAATCGTTGTCTGTCGAGATATTCACCAATCTAGTCATGTTACTTGTTTTGATTCTATCTCAAAGCTCTTATAATGCAATTAAGTACTGATTAAAATGAAATTAAAATCAGATTAATTGTATGTCGGTATCATTTTTGAGTAAAACAATTTGCATATTTGAACAATGGGAACTAAAATATTAATCATAGAAGACGAGAAAAGAGTTGCATCATTCATTCGTCAGGGTCTTGAAGAAGAAGGGTTTGAAACCGCAGTTGCATACGATGGATTAATAGGGAAGAAAATGGCGCTATCTCAGAATTATGACATGATCATTTTGGACGTTAACCTTCCGATGATGAATGGTTTTGAAGTCTGTAAAGAAATTCGGAATCACAATGCTTCCGTACCTGTTCTAATGCTTACAGCTCTTGGAACTACTCAAGATAAACTCGAAGGATTTGATGCCGGTACGGATGATTACCTTGTAAAACCTTTTGAGTTTAAAGAGCTGCTTGCAAGGGTACGTGTCTTCCTTAAAAGGACGAATCATGCGGTCCTTCAAACTAATATTTTGAAAATAGCGGATCTGGAAATGAACCTGGATGCAAAGACAGTATGCAGGGCTGGAAAAAATATTGAATTAACTGCCAAGGAATTTCAACTTTTGGAATTTTTAATGAGAAGCAAAAATAAAGTAATTTCCAGGGCAGAGATAGCTGAAAAAATATGGGATATTACCTTTGACACCGGTACCAACATAATTGATGTTTATATTAGCTTTCTCCGTAATAAAATAGATAAGGGATTTTCCTCCAAACTTATTCATACCCATGTTGGGATGGGTTACATCTTAAAGGAATCATAATCCTGATGAACATTCGCCAGAATCTTGCATTGAAATTTTGTCTTATTGTTGCAAGTCTATTTCTTTTATTCGGATTATCGTTATTTTATTTTTCGTCCTCGTACAGGGCGTCTGAATTTGCAATACGGATGAAAAACAGGGGTACTACAGTGGTTAACCTCCTGACAGATGTAAAACAAATCGACAATAATTTGTTAAATTCCATTAATGCCGATACAAAAAATGCACTTTTCAACGAAACAATTTCTGTATTTGATCAAAACAATAACTTGGTTTATAGTGATACAAAAGATAGCACCAATAATAAGATTGAGATTGAAACCTGTAGCTTTCAGTATTCCGTAAACGATAAACAATTTAAGGTAGTTGTTTCTGCGTTTGATAAATATGGGCAGGACAATATCAGGAATCTTAAAATTATACTGACAGTTGGGCTACTCCTGGCAGTGCTTGTTTCTTATGTAACCGGATGGTTATTTTCCGGATTGGCTTTACATCCCATTTCTAAAATTATTACCGATGCAAAGGAGATTACGATGTCCAAACTGAATGTTCGATTAAATGAGGGAAACAAAAAAGATGAGATCGCACAACTCTCCATCACTTTTAATAAAGTTCTGGATCGCCTGGAGAAAGGCTTTGAAATGCAAAGAGCATTTGTATCCAACGCTTCACATGAATTGCGAACACCACTGACTTCAATCACCGGACATATTGAAGTGACACTCAAAAAGGAAAGAAATACAAAGGAATACATTGAATTATTAGAATCGCTTTTAAACGATATAAAAGGACTTAGTAAAATTTCCAATAATTTGCTTGACTTGGCTCTCGCCACAACGGATGTGGGAGCCTTGAAACTTCGGAATGTAAGAATAGATGAACTTCTATTTTCCTCCAGGGAAAAGTTGCTAAAAAACTTTCCTGCCTATAAAGCCAACATTGCATTTTTAACTTTTCCAGAAGATGAATCCCGGTTAACTATTTTTGGAAATGAACCACTGATCGAATCGGCATTTTTTAACTTAATGGAAAACGCCTGCAAGTATTCCGATAATATGAGCGTAGACGTTGTATTTATGGCAAACGAAGAAGACATTGAACTTCGTTTTAAAGACAAAGGAATCGGGATACCTAAAAACGAACTTTCGAAAATAGTCGAACCATTTTACCGCGCAACAAATGCAAGAAGTTTGCCAGGTAGTGGATTGGGATTGTCCCTTACTCAAAAAATAATTGAACTCCACAAAGGCCTTATCCAAATTAATTCAGAAGAGGGAATGGGAACTGAAATACTGATTATACTGCCAATTATTCGTGCATAATAGAGGACTAAAAAATCCTTTTTAGCACCCTAAAGGGTATAAAAAAGACTAATGTTTGCAAGGGGCAAACTCAAGTCTTTTTAATTCCATTTTAATCCAAGTTTAACCATTCTTTAATTGCATCGTTTGATATTTGCCCGATGAAAGATCATAAAAAACATACCGTTTTTATTCTTGAACCAGAAAAAATATACTCCTTCATGCTCAATTATAAATTTCAGCGTAATTCCAGCTACGAGATACTGAGTTTTGAAACTGCCGGTCAATGTGTAAATAATATGCTTGCCAAACCGGATGTTATCATACTGGATTATAAAATGTTAGGTAAACAGATACTGGAGGTGTCAAAAATGATTAAAGAAAGGACATCCAAAAGTTCAGTAATTATACTTTTGGAGCCAGACGATCAAACAATGCGGCAGGATTTGCCTAAGGAAGTTAGTTATGATTATTTGGTAAAGGACAAGGACTCAACCAAAATGACAGATATGCTCATCCAAAGAATTTTAAATTCGGTCGAGCGAAAAGAATACAAAAATCAACAAGTCAGACAGAAGATGGTTGCAATATACATAGCAGTAACTATTCTCATGGTGGCCTTAGTGATGTTTTATTTCAAATGGAATTCGTGATTATTTAGAATTCATTTTGGAATAATCGCCAAAATCTATTTAATAAGATTTTAATCTCGTTTTACTTTTGTTTTAATGTGTTGTACGTTCCTTTATTGAAAATTTCAAAACAAATGAAAATCAAAATATTAATGCCATTCGTATTGCTTTCAATGATAATTGCTTGCGACCAAACCCCAAAAGTGGAAACTGGTAATTCCAATACTCGGAATGTTCAAAACATAGATGGGAATGGAGTGTATTTTTCAAATCTGAAAGATGGAGATACCGTAAAATCACCCGTAATTATTCAAATGGGTGTGAAGGGCATGGAGGTGGAACCTGCAGGTAAACTTAATACCGGCAAAGGCCACCACCATCTTATCGTTGATGGCAGTTTCGTTGAAAAGGGGCAAATGGTTGCTAAAGATGAGACTCATCTGCATTTTGGGAAAGGTCAAACTTCGGATACCTTACAATTAAGTCCTGGTTCACACACCTTAACACTTCAATTTGCTGACGGGATGCATCAGAGTTACGGTCAGGACTGGAGTAGAACCATTCAGGTGGTAGTTAAGAAGTAAAGCTTTAATCCTTGCCTTAGGAATAAGCTACCCAAGTTTCTTACTCATCTTTATAAAATGACAGGGAATTTTAGTGGACATCGGGAAATGAATTGTTTCTTTACTGTTCAGGTATCCAAATTTCACATAATATTCAAGTAATTCGTTTCTGAGGCTAGTAGGCCAAAGTATGCCCAAAATGTACCCAAAATGGTATAATTGACTCCTCCACTCCAGTTTAATACTTTAAATTACATCATACGAATTCAAACGCAATGATAAGTTCGGCTCATTTTTTTTCTTTCAGGAGGTCAATAAATGAGTTTTTAGATAGTTTGATCGGAAGAAACTTTAAAACGGAAGAAGATAGAATAGTATGGCTACGATTAATCCAGCTACGATTCCGGTCACGATCATTTGTAGGGCTTTCTTACGATCCTTTTGTCTGAATTCGGCTTGTTCGATGGTGTCGTTTTTTCCAAGATCTCCGAAATTAAATAGTCCTTTCATTCCGAATCCCACACAAAATTTAAAATAGGTTTGTTGAAAGCCAACGACAAGTGAAGCGACTGGAATAAATAGAATGAGCCGCCAAATTCGGTTCGCATCAACCAGGAGTAACAGGAGAATGACTGCAATGCTTAATACGAGTGAAAATACAGCAGCCTTTCTGCGTGCTTTTATTTCTGCGGGACCAATGTTACAGGTTCCGGGTACATATTCAGGCGATGGGTTCATTTTTTTGATATTAAAAATTATACTCGCAAAAATAAGAAATTGTCTGAATTAAACAGGGTTTACATTTTACCCCATTCTTCTGATGTAATTACATCTGCCTGACGTGGAAAAACTTTGGTAGTCAGTACCTGGTGCACTTCCTGGTCTCCGTCTGCGCAGCAATCAGACAATACGGTTATGCGGAAGTCTTTGTCCGCTGCTTCGCGAAGGGTTGACAAAACAACCCCGCTGGTGGCAATGCCGGAAAGCACTATATGCTGTATACCCAATGCCCTCAGAACTACCTCCAGGTCGCTTCCTGTAAATGCACTTACACGGCGTTTTGTAACTATGATTTCGCCTGGGAGCGGCGCTACGGAAGTATCAATTTTCATCCATTCATCCATATTGGCCTTAGCCATACTTTCCTTTCTTGCTGCGAAACCTTTATTGTTCATGCTTATTTCGGGTGTTCCTGGTCTGAATCCAACTACCACATAGATGACGGGAATGTTTTTAGTACGCGCATTTGTTATGGCTTTGGCTACTTTTCCGGTAAAATCTTTGACTTCCGGAAGCATTCCAAGAATGGTAGTCTGCATATCCATTACAAGCAGGGCGGTGTTGTTTTGTTTGTTCGGTTCCATTTTTTATTGTTTTTATTGGTTAATGATTCATTAAATTTTTTCTATTACCAGGTCTTCTGCTGTTTCAATTTGATCTGTATTGCTCTTCTTGTTTGGTTTCCCCGTTCTCAGAAATTTTGAGAACAGGGCGATAATGATAAGTGCCATTATGCCTTGACAAAGGAGCGTATTGGGTGCTCCAATTTGTTGAGAAATAATCCCGGTGAGGAGGCTTCCCAAAGGCAACATTCCAAAGAAACTCATGGCGACGTAGCTCATCACACGCCCCCTCATGTGAGCAGCAGCCTCCATCTGTATAATTGTGATGATTGCCGTCATCGGTGTCAGTGACCCAAAGCCTATTAGAACGGCAAAGGGCATAGCAGCCGGAAAATAACTTATATGGGAAAAGAAGATTAGCCCTGTTCCTAAAATTGCAACGCTGGTTAGCAAAATAATTTTAAGGCGGCTTTCCTTTTTTCCGGAGGCTAAAAACAGGCTACCTGAAATAGCTCCTAAGCCCATAAAGCTACTGATATAGCCAAAAGTAGCAGCATTGCCTTTGAAAATCACTTTGGCAAAAATGGGTATAATTGTATCGTAGGGTAAAACGAACAAACTTAAGAAGATAAGCATGAGTATTAAAATACCAATTGCAGGTGTTTGTTTCAAATACTGAAAGCCTTCTAAAAGCTCTGCTGCGACTTTTTTCTTTGAGGCTGGTGGATGGAGTTTTGGAAATTTCATTAGTAATAGCGACGTAATCACAGCCACAAAACTCAGTGCGTTCAATGAAAAGCATACGCCTGCGCCCAAGGTCTGGAGAACAATACCGGATAGGGCAGGCCCAACCAGCCTGGCCATATTGACCATGGCCGAATTGAGTGCAAAGGCATTCGCCAGGTCTTCCTTATCATTGACCATCTCGTGAACCATTGGTTGTCTTGCGGGTACATCAAAGGCATTTATAATGCCCAGTATAACGCTGAGCGTCAGGATTTCCCAAATCACATAATGATGTGTTAAAATTAACGCAGCAAGTAGTATTGCCTGTATCATCGATGCTGTTTGAGTGATCAGCAGTATTTTATAACGACTGTACCTGTCGGCTATAATACCCCCAAACAGCGAAAGTAAAAAGGAGGGAAATTGCTGGGCAAAAACGGCAAGTCCGAGCATAAAAGCCGAATGCGTCAGCGTATAAATGACCCAACTGACGGCAGTTCGCTGCATCCAGGTGCCGATTTGCGAGACAGACTGTCCGCTAAAAAATAAGGCATAGTTTCTGTTTCGGAATGCCTTAAATGTATCTTTTATCCTATTTGGTTTCACTTAGTTTATTTAATACCGGTAAAGTTTTAATAAGTAGTTCTTTTTCTTTGTCGCTGAGTAGCTTTTCAATAGCGTCTTTCAACCATTCATCTTTTTCATACTTGGTTTTCTCCACAATTTTTTTTCCAAGCGGGGTTAGTGAAATGAAGACTTTGCGTTTGTCTTCCGTAGAAGGGGTTCTTTTTATCACCCCTTGTAACTCCATCTTATTTAGAATCTGTGACATAGACTGAGTTTTTATTTTCGTTAAAGCAGCAAGTTCAGTGGGTAAAAGGGAAGTGCTGCGAAACAAATGTCCAATGGTGTCTATTTCAGTCATCGAGTATGCATTGACTGCGGATGCTTGCTTACGTAAGCTTTTGTGCAGAGTAGAAACGACCGCCCGCAGTGATGAGGATAATTCCTGTGTGTTCATTCGCACCTTTAACTTATTAGTCTATCTTGTAAGGTTACCTTACAAATATAGTGATTTTATTTACTGTATTGACGTCCATGACTTTTCCGGCTGAATTCTTTTTATAGAAACAAATAATCTGGGGAACAGGTATCTCTTTGGCCCATCTGGCGCAGATGGGTGAAGGAGTAGGTTACTGGCTTAAACTTATCTTTAAATAAGATTATCTGTTGGGGTTAAATTTCCCATGGTCGGAGAGCTAATTTGACAGATGGATTTTATGATTATTGTTGCTTGACCAATTTACTTACCCTGTAAATCATCAATATCCCTACAAGTGAAATACACACTATAACGTATCCCAATGTGTCATAGTGCTGCAAGGGGCTGAATTTATCTTTTTGTACTACTATCAATCCTCCAACGGCTGCCGCAATTCCTCCTGCTATCTGTTGTAATGATGAGTTGATGCTCATGAATGCCCCACGATCCTGCGGCTGAGGTAAGGCTGAGGCCAAAGCCATAGAGGGGACCATGCGACTCATGATTCCGATCATCATTAATACCTGCATCAGCAGTACTATTACAAAGGGGACAGGTGTAAGGTGTGTATAAATTAAAACAAAAATGATCATCCAGACAGATGCGGATGCGAATATTGTAAACTTGTCGAACTTATCACTTAGTTTTCCTATCATTGGCATTATAATCAGCGAACTAACTCCTCCTACCATAAATAAAATCGGGAGCTGTTGCTGTGTAATGTGCAGGTTATTGATGGAAAATGCGCTTCCCCAAGGCATCATCATAAATCCTCCTATTGAAAGCAGAGCAGTAGCTGAAAATCCAATTCTGTATTTGCGCTGAAGGATGGTATGCCAAAGGTGGTGAAGTACATTCCTGTCATTTTTTACTTCCAGGTGCTTGGTGATTGGCTGGAGTTTAAATAGGATAATGCACCATATTGCAGCGGCCAGACAAACGATCATTAGAAATGGTGATTGCCAGCCCCATAGGTTTGCTATGTAAAGACTGATGGGAATCCCCAATACCTGGCTCGCTCCAAATCCCATCTGCAAAAAACCCATGACCCTTCCTCGTTTTTCCAGTGGGAAAAGATCTGCAACAATCGCCATCGATATGGATCCGATAACACCTCCAAACAGGCCGGTAATAATACGGGCCATGAGGAGTGTCGGATAAGAACTTGCCAGACTACAAAACAGCGTTCCGAAGATAAAGCCTACATAAAAAAAGAGCAATAGTTTTTTGCGATCGTATCTGTCTGCAAAGCCTGCGGTGAGCAAGCCTGAAATGCCGGCGCTAAATGCATACGCGGATACCGCAAAACCAAAACGTGTGGTACTCAGGTCCATCGATTTCATCAGCATGTCCCCAAGTGGTGACATCACCATGAAATCAAGAACTACCGTAAACTGAGTTAGTGCAAGAAGAATAATGACAATAACCTGGGAAGGTGCAAATTTTTTGAGTGTCGGGGTAGTTTCTTTTTCCATCGTCTTCAATTTAGTCTGTTGTTAAGTTTCTTCCGGCACAAAAGTAACATCTTATTGTACTTCCGAAAAGCCGGATTAGGATTAAAATCGGTGTGGGCTGGAGTTTAATCGGTGAAAGGAGCTTTCAACCAATGTGAAACCAACAGCTAAAAAGATAAGGGGATAAATTTAGAGACAAGCTGAAAAAAGTGCCTGGTTTTTAATGAACGATGGCGAACCGTGTGCTCTTTATATCATCATTTGATTTAATTCTCAATAAGTATATACCACTTGCCAGATTCAGGGTATTTAATTCAATCTGGTTCTTGCCTTCATTTAGTTTTCCGGTGAACGATTTTTCCAATAGCAATCCCGAAATAGAATAAATTTCAAGCACAATATCTGATTGTTTTGGCAAATTAAGTTCCAGAATGCTTTTGACATCAGCGGGATTTGGGAATAATGAAATTTCAGTTAATCCCGATAATTCGTTCAATCCGGTAGCGTCATAGTTATAGGGAGTGGAAGTATTCGTACATCCATTAGAATTGGTCACCTGAACTGAATAATGTCCGTTGGAAACAGGTATATAGTGTTGTGAAGTTGCGCCAGACAAGATGGCGCCATTGAGGTACCACTGGTAAGAACTGGAGGAAGTTGATGTTAGTGTGTTGCCGTTCTGGGTTATTACCGGTACCGGGGGAAGTTGATATAAGGCCGTAATCACTACCTGAGAATTGCTTTGACATCCATTATGATCCGTAACTGTTAGCATATAAGAATTATTACTTAAGCTATCGGCTGTCTGAGAAGTTGATCCGCTACTCCATTTGTACGTATAAGGAATAGTACCACCAGTCATATTAACTGTTGCACTTCCATCGTTTCCGCCAAAACAATTCACATTTGTTATGACTGATGCATTGGCTGTTCCGGCACCTATATCAGTAATTGTGATTCCTGAAGAAATACTGCAGGCATTCGGATCTGTAATGGTTACCGTATAGTATCCCGGAGCCAGATTAGAAATAGCAGGTGTAATTGCATTATTACTCCATTGGTAAGAAAATTGTTCACCACAACTACCCAAAGCAGTTGCTGTAGCGCTTCCGTTGCTTTGCCGGCAATTAGAAGGGACGATATGAATGGAGTCTGTAAAAGATGGCCCCATAAACATAATAGTTACAGCGCCTCCAGCAACATCCTGACCATTCCCGGCCTGTACAAGTTTTAAGGTATGTGCATTGCCATTGCCAGAAATGTAAATGCGACCCAGTGCGGAGACTTCCTGTTGTGAAGAGCCGATCTGCACCTTCATGCCTACCCAACCTGAATAATTATTGCGTAAGGAGCCAAGGGTCCTGGAACTGATAAAATTACTTTGAGTAACCGTGTACTGGAAATCCAATGGCCCGTAACTATGACCTGCATTTCCATTAAGGGCCCAGGTTTGAGGAGAGAGATCATTGGCAAAAACAGGGGAGGGAATTGTTCCTGATGAAGTCGTTGTAACAGCGGTATTGTTATCGTACCACTGATCTCCTCCCTTTACCTCATGGCTCACTATGTAATAGGTTGTATTTGCATTAAGTGTGATCGGGCTTTGAAGAGAGACATATGTATATTGACCATTCGTTCCTTCTGGTTGAAAGGTAACGGAACCTCCGGGGACATCCTGACCCGTGCTGGCCAGTACAATTTTGATACTGTGTGAACCTGCGTTCCCGGTTACGAAAATACGACCCAGTGAATTTACCGTAATGGGTGTTGCTCCTACCTGAACTTCCATACCCACCCAGCCTGAATAATTATTTCGCAGGGTACCCAGCGTTTTATTGGTGACAAAACTCATCGTTTTGTATTGAAAATCAACTGGCACATAGCTATGGTTTGCGGTCCCGTTGAAGCCCCATGACCTGGGAGAGAGGTCATTGGCAAAAACAGGTGATGGAATTGTTGCTCCTGCACCCGTTGTCACAGCTGTATTATTATCGTACCACTGATCTCCGCAATTCATTTCGTGACTTACAACATAATAGGAGGAATCAGAATTAAGTATAACAGGAATTGGAAGAGAGGCATAAGAATATTGATTATTGCTCCCTGAAACAATACTTAATGCTGCCGTAACCTGGCAGCCCAAATTATCAGTTACTGTGACCACATTGTTCCCCAAGCCTGTCCATGTGGTATTTACGCCTGTTTCACCTCCGGGTGACCAGGTATAATGGTAAGTTCCTCCTCCTCCGGAGGCTGTTACCGTGGCAATTCCGTTTTTTGTTCCGCAATTAAATGGAGTGGATGTAATGGAGGTAGTTATTATGGTAGAAGGCTGCGTTATATTGACCGAGCTTGTTGCAGTACATCCTTTATTATCGGTAACGGTAACGACATAGGAACCTGCTACAAGACCAGTGGCGGTCTGGGCAGTAGTTCCTCCCGTCCAGAAGTAGGAATAAGGACCTGTCCCTCCGTTAACAGAAACGGATGCGCTTCCAGTAATGCCACCTCTACAGATCTCATTTGAAATAACTGTGGCAGAAGCACTCTCTGTACAAACCGTATTAAAATAAATGCCGTAATCCTCTGCCTGACCGTAGGATAAATCGGTACATGAATTTTGGATTGGAGAAATATCATCCATAATCCGCATTCTTAAATAGCTGCCGGTTGTCGGTGAAGCAGGAGTTACAAAATGAATCGTTTGAAGACCCATTGATGCAGTAGTCCCCTGAAATACCTGTTCTCCCGGATCGGTAAATACTCCATTGTTATTATAATCAATATAAACATTCACATATTCGTCGTTATATAATCCTACCGTAACATTAACCGTATAAGAAGTGGATGGTTGTAAAGTAGTATAAGCGGAACAGGAAAAATTAACATAGCCTCCATCGCCTGCAGCGCTTCCACTGTTATTATTAATCGTATTAAGCGTGACGTTTGAAATACCGATGTCTGTATTTTCATTCTCCTTATTTTGTACGCCAATCACTATTGTTTGAGGAATACAACTGGCTGGCATGCTTGTAGGAAGAACTGTAATGTAACCTGTTTTTGTCATTGTACTTCCGGTTCCGTGACCATTACTGGCAATCAACGTAACAGCATATGTTCCCGGAGTTGAATAAGCAATAACCGGATTTTGCAAACCGGAAGTTGAGGGATTTCCGCCGCTGAAAGTCCATGACCATGAAGTGGCATAATTGGAACTCAGGTCTTCAAAAAGTACTGCCCCTGGCCCGCATAAACTGGTTGCGCTTATCGCCATAAAATCTGACACTGGCGGTAATGCATGTAATGGCTGAATTCCAACAAGTGCACCCTCATCCAATGCAAAATCATTGGTTCCGGGATTTAAAGAATTTATCGAAAAATAACCATTGTAGAGTCCTCCAAAGCCCCAATTCATATGAAAAAAGTCATCACTTGCATCATATCCATCGCAAACCCAGCAATGACCACCCGCTGTTGCATCTGTACCCATGTATTGAACAGGTCTGCCTTTGCCTAACTCATAAGCCAATAAATTAATCCAGGCCGAGTCCGTATAATAAGTCATTAATGTTCGGTATATACCGCGTATAGACGTTGAGTCGTATCCAAAATAGCTGACATAGGCATTCTGGGAACAAGCGGGAGCGCCAAACATGGATGATAAACTTTCTGTGGGGCTATAATCCATATGAACACTTACACCACAGTGATACATTAAAGTTGCTACATCACTATTTGCCGAGGTGACATTATTGGGCATATTTGACCAGTTATACGTGGTGCTACCATAATTGGCAGATAATGTTCCGTAGTTTTCGGTGAATCCATCCGAAGTGCAATCACAATAAGAGCTGGATCCTGTTCCTTTTGCCGGAAAGCTCCAAAATTTCATTATTTGTGCCATGGCCGTAGCTACACAACCGGTTACTGAATTCGGACTGCCAGGACATAAGGCATTATAATAAGGGGATTGATCCCAGGTAGTAGTCAAAAGAGGAGAAACACTTGAAGAAGCCATCCGGGCACTTCCCGAATTATTTTTACTGCTAAAAATGCCCGACCACTGGTCATTTATTTCCCTGGTAGCAGCAAGATTTCGGGATCGTATTCCAATGATTTCGGACTTTCGTTTACCAAGCCAGTAACCTGCTGTTGAAGAAGGAGGAGGAAGCTTAAACCGGCCACTATTGGTATATCCCAGAACAGGGCTGGCTGCATCTTCTGCCGCTACTATAATAAATCCGTCATTTGAATTTATGTTAAATACGTAATAAACAGGATCTCCCGCAGCCGTGAAATCTGTATAAGCAAGAAATGCGCCTGAAATGGGCGCACCCGTGTGTTGATTAAGAAATGCAATAGCAATCTTTTGGGCCGTGTCTTGAGTTACCGGTTTTGCATTCACCGGTGATAGGGTGAATGCCCCGATTAAACACATTATAAAAATCAGTAGGTAATTCAACTTTGGAAAAAGTTGTTCCTTTTTTATTTTTTTGTTTTCCATTTTTAAAATTCTATGTGTATTCAACTAAAAATTATGAGCTATTCGACAACTATTTTTCTTCGGATACCGAACTGATTTAAAGAATCCTCTTCGCTTAATAAATATATTCCTTTAGCATAACCTGAGAGGCTTAATGAAATGCTTTTTTCAACGGTTTTTGAAGTCCACACGCAATTTCCTTCCATATCATACAAGTGAAGAATGTGTGTTGAATTAGTTTCTGTGTTAAAATTTATGTTGAGTTGACTAGTGGCGGGATTTGGATAAAGTGTGATGATTTCCTGAGTGAAAATGGGACCACTGCTAGTTGGAGTATTTCCGGAATTCAGATAATAGATGCCATTGCTCCGTGTTCCTGCATACAGATCTGATCCGCTAACAGCAAGTGAAAGGACTACAGAATCTTTAAGTCCCCCATTAAAAGGGAGCCAGCTGGCTCCCTCATCGCTGGAGCGATACAATCCAGCACCGCCATTCGTTCCTGCATATATATTTTTTCCGTCGGTCGCCATAGCATAGACTATGTTATTGCTAAGTCCGGAATTGATAGCTGTCCAGGTTGTTCCCTTATTTGTGGAAAGATAAACGCCACCTCCATAAGTTCCTGCAAAGAGGTTTGTTCCAATTGTTACCAGGGAATTGACCTGTAAAATATTCAAACCGGTATTTGCCGGTGTCCAATCCATTCCATTATTCGTGGAGAAATAAACACCTAGGGTGGATCCTACGAAGAGAGTGGATCCGATTTGCGCAAATGTGTGATAATCATTAGCTTTCGGCAATCCAGTACTCAGATTGGTCCAACTGACACCCTTATTTGTAGAAAGGAATACACCTGCGCCATTTGCACCTGAGTTATGTGTACCTGCAAAAAGATTATTTCCAAAAACAGCCAATGAGGAAATTGACAGGGTTGTCACACCCGAATCAACTTCCGTCCAGGATTTTCCATTATTGGAGGAAAGGAATATGCCACCCGGACCAGTATCGGAAGCCGAAATGCCGGCAAAAATTTCTGACCCATCAAGCACAATCGCACTAAAATCAAGATTAGTAGAAGAAAGACCGGAATCAGATGGAGTCCAGTTCATTCCTTTATCCGCTGATGAATAAACACCTCCATAAATACTTACATCGGTACCCGCAAAAACATTTTCCCCATCGGCGGCTAATGCACTAATACCTATATTAGTTAATCCCTTGTATGAATTTTTCCAGCTATTGCCATTATTTGTTGATATATACATTCCATCGTTATTTGTTCCTATATAAATAGTTGAACCATTTACCAAAAGTGCATTTGCAAAAACGACCTTCACTGACAAGCCATTTTCCAAAGTGAATAATCCGGTCTTAACGGGGGACCAGCTTGTTCCGTTATTCGTAGAAAGAAAGAGACCATTGCCATTAGCACTACCAGCAGCAAATAAATTGTTTCCGCTTGCACAAAATGTAACTACACCGAAGTTATCTAAGCCAACTGTATCCACTACCCAATTATTCCCGTTGTTAGTTGAATGATAAACCCCATTTTGCGTGGAAACAAACATGTCAGCGCCATTAATAAACAAACTTTCAATATATAGACTATTTAATCCTGTGTTTATGGGAGCCCAACTTGTCCCATTATCAGAAGACACGTAAATACCCCTTCCATATAACCCTACGTATAAATTTGTTCCGCTTACCGCAATAGAAGTGATTGAATGACCGGGAAGTCCAGCGTTTAAAGACTTCCAACTTATACCATTGTCTCTGGAAAGATAAATACCATTGTTACTGAATCCCGCATAAAGATTGCTGTCATTTACTAATAATGAGGTACATATTCCAGAAGGTAATCCTGTGTTGGAAGATTCCCAACTTGTTCCATTATTTTCTGATCGGTAGAAGGACCCATTATTGCCACCTGCAAAAACATATCCTTTATTTGCTGCAAGCGAATAAACGCCATAATTATCGGGTAATCCTGAATCAATTGCATCCCAATTCATTCCATTATTCGTTGAAAGGTAAACCCCCCCAGATTGAGTTCCTGCATAAACATTATTGCCATTGGTGGCAAGAGAAGTAATCGTCCCGCCTGACGGGCCATCTAACTTTTTCCATTGGGCAAATGAAACATCTGCGAAAAGAAAAAATAAAGGGATAAAGTAAACAAGTAACGTTCGTCTCATTTTTTCATACTTTTTTAATGTTTCTAACTGCTTTCAATCAAAATGTGATAGAAAAACAATAATGAGTCAACATAGATACGAATAAATTGGGCGGACAGATTTGGCAAGTCGAACAAATATTACCTGAACATTAAACTTCTGAATGCGATACCTAGGAAGGGGTGCTATGCTGATCACGCACCTGGCAGATCACCTTACCTGGCTATTATTATTTTTTGATTCGTACTGAAATCTCCGTTTACCATTTGCACAAAATACAAGCCTGGTGAAAAATCAGAAACATCGATGCTCCTGTCTGACTGAAAATCCAGCATTTTTTTTGCAATTAATTTCCCATTGATTGTATAAATGCTCACAAAAAGTTGAGAAATGGATGATGATCTATCAAAATAGAGTTTATCCCAGACAGGGTTGGGATACATTTTTATGAGTTGACCGGAATTTTTCGGCTCTGAAATTGCAGTTGGGGTCTGACAATTGTTACCGCTCACTAAGGGATGAGGATAGCAGTAAGGTGTATATTGAATCGTCCAGGTATTTGTGGCTGAACATCTATAGAGCGTTCCCTGACTTCCTACGTCGGTCGCAAAATATCCGACACCGCCGCCGGATTCCAGACTGTTCGTCGAACAAGTTGCCGGTCGATTCGCTATCGTTCCAAAACCCATTCCTGTTGTACCGTCAAAAGGAATGGTTGGAGAAGTCTGCGCATTAGCTGATACAGCAGTATAATAATCTCTATTTTCCATAATATGAGTTGAAGGGGTGGGTGGACCAACACAGCTCCATGGATTCTCTACAACAGGGTCTATTTTTGTCAAGGCATCACTCCAGTAGTTATTCCAGAGATACACAGGTGATAAAGCTCCGGGTTGGCCGGTAGATTCTTTAGAGCCGGCTCCCATTCTCCCCAGTTGCCGCCAACACGGGTATCCATAATAGGTTCCCGTTGGTGACCGATTACCGTCAATAGCTTGTGTTCCGTCACATTCAGTTAAGAGACCTGTAGCAGTCTGATCGGCAGGGCAGGAACGATAATCTGTAAGACTTATTGGATCTTCCGATTTTGTATTGGGCGTGTAGAAGCTATTATTGAAAACTTGTAATTCTCCGGATCCCTGATGATGAATCAACCGGGTCCCATCTATGTATTGTCCTGACGTATTACTAAAACTGTTGTTGTATACCTCCGCGCTCAAAGAGCCACCTCCGTGGCCTTCTTCATGGGCACACCAGAGGCAATTGGTGACCGTATTGTGTCGAAAAACCAAAGAACCGGTTTCCCAGATATCTACGCATCCATTGGAAGCATTCGACATCGTTGTAAAGTTTAGGGTATTGTCTTCAAAAAAAAGATTGTTCGCTGTTCCTTTAGGTGAGGGTGGCGCAGCTACGGAACTACCAATACCAAGTGCTTTTACAGCCATAAAGTTGTCGGCTCCGGTAAACGTATTATGGTCAATTACTCCCGTTGTTGCCCCTCCGTAAGGTTCGGTGCAGCCAACCAGAATGGCTATACTGCTATTACTTCCCCCGGGATCCATACTGCTAAATGTGTTGTGATCTACTCTTAAGTCAGTTAGTGTATAACCTAAGGATGGATATATCCATATTGCTGCTGTTCCTCCAGGGACTCCCGAAAAGGTAAAACCACTGATCCTGTATTTTTTATCAACAGTTACTCCTTCTAATGTAATTGTTCCACCTTGAATATTGACATTGCTTCCTCCCCCTGCAGTACCTGCGCCTATAAGCGTTACTGCTTTTCCATTGACCGGAGAGATAGGGGTGTCCCAGGTATAGGAGCCTGGGTCAAAAGTTATTGTGGCACCATCGCTGGCACTGGATATTGCTGCATTTACCTGAGCAACCGTTGTCCCCGTTGGGCAACTGTATGCCAGCCCGGAACCAGTACATTGGGCGTATGAATTTTTTACCCAACCAGAAAGACTCAAAAAGAGAAAGGAATGGAAAATTATTTTTTTTGTTTTGCGGGTCATTGGTTTAATTTTTTTGTGACGGTAACATACTGGAAGATCACCTGGTTATTACTATTTTCTGATTTGTGCTGAAATCTCTAGATAGAAAGCAAGTTGTATAAGAAACCGTTCGCTGAAGTGTTAAAAGGAAAGCGTAGATAAGTTTCCGATATACCATTAAATTCAGATTTTTTTATTTCAAAAGTGTTATGTTCCCTTTTCGGCTGAGTGATTGTCCATTCGATAAATTAACGTTCAGGTAATATACAAAAACACCTGCGTCCAGATTTTTTCCATTAAATTTTCCATCCCAGCCGTAACCCGGATCAGTAGATTCAAATACCATTTCTCCCCACCTGTCAAAAATAATGAATTTCATCTTAGAAATACAAGCTGGTCCCCTGACAAAAAGAAAATCATTTTGTCCATCCCCATTTGGTGAAAAAGCACTTGGGACAAAAAACTCTGAGAGGTCGCATTCCTCCACTGTAATTAAGACACTGTCAGTGGCTGAACAACCGTAGCCGTCCGTTACAGTAACGATGTAATTTGTGGTCTGATGAGGATCGGCTACAGGATTGTAAATTTCAGGGTTATTGAGTGATTCTACTGGTGTCCAGGAATAAGTTAGCCCTCCGCTTGCGAATAATTGTATACGCTGTCCCCTTAAGATTACTTCGTTGACACCCGCATAGGCAGTTGGTTTGGGAATCTGAAGAAGTGTAGCAGAAGATGAAATGGAGCATCCATTTGCGTCAGTAATAGTTAATGTATAAATACCGGCAGAAAGGTTATTAATAAACATACCGGTGATTCCGATGTTCCAGCTATAAGTAAGTAAACTGCTTCCGCCGCTTGCATTAGCTATAATGCTTCCATTATCCATGCCACAGCTGGCATTCACAGCAGTGATGGAGTTAATCGTTATTTCAGCGGGTTGGCTGACACTGACTATTGTACTGGCACTGCAACCCCCTTGATCTGTAACGGTGCATGAATAATTTCCTGCGCTCAGGCCAGTTATGTCGGGGCCAAGCCCTCCGGAAGGTGACCACCTATAGTTGTACATACCGTTGCCACCGTTTGCCGATAAACTGATGCTTCCGCTGCTGGACCCGTAACATACATTATCCGTTACAACGCTTGTTATTTTTATATTCGCAGGACCGGATGAAAAAATCTGCAGCGTATCTATGAATAAACTTGCTGAAGTACATGCCGGAGAAGAGGTCGTGACAGTTACCGTGTAAATTCCGTTGCAAAGACCACTCAGCGATGAAGTGTTTTGCCCGTTACTCCAGTTAAAAGATAAACCAGGTGGCGAAGCGTTTCCGCAAAGTTGAAGTGAGGCAGATGCATCACAGGCGCATGAAGAACTGGCTGTTCTTGTTTTTGTTATAATCGAAGGGGCCGGAATGGACGACACAAAAGCGTCCCCGCAGGCATATATTACCTGGTAATTGAATCCAAGTACTAAATCATACACGGTGTCGGGGAGGGAAATGGTGTTAGTGAGCGCAAGTGAAGAATTATATACATTGATTTTGTTTTTTACTCCCGCATAAATATTGTCGCATAAGTCTACATCCAGCCCGCCCCAATCATAGGGTTTATTATTAGCGACTACGACGGAATTATTAAATGCGCCCGTGGATTTATTTCTTTGCTGCAGCGTATCTCCATTATACATATAGAGCCAGTTGACGCTGGCAGTCATTCCATTCATTCCAATAGAACCCAGTTTGTATTTTGTATCCGCTATTTCAGTAAAACCAAAGCCATCTGAAACTAAATAGTTGTATGGGGTAAGGGTGGACACGGGCAATTGCACCAGAACATCGCCTAATGTTTTGTCGCAACAATTAGCAGCTGCGGCCATATAACAATAAGTTCCGGAAGGGTCCCGGGCAAGTAATGCTATATCGTGTGCGCTGTTGGTTGCATGCAGCACATTGGCCCGTATATCCTGTAGCATACTGGTATCAAGTAACATCCCTCCATCTACATCACTGGTTCCGCCTGCTCCAATAATCAGCTTGCCCGTACACGGATCATACACAACTCTCCACATTTCATTCATCACGGCTCCGTTTTTTGCGGAGTCTCCTTGAAACTCAGCAATTAAATTACCTGCGGAATTGACTTTCATTGCTCTTGCAGCTGCACCGAAAGCAGCCGAGCCCTGGACAATATAGGAGGTTCCGGTGTTTCTGTCCACTGCAAAATCGCCGTACGGCTGTGGAAAAGCGGAAAATTTCCATTGAATGGTTCCCGAACTGTTTAGCTTAATCAGCTGATATTTCTGGGGAAATCCTATTCCGCCATAAACATATACATTTCCATTATTGTCGTAATCCACATCAAATGCCTTATCTGTTGTTCCGGCAAAGTTGGGATTTGTTGACCAGGGATCCAGAATCAAGGTCTTAGAGTTGTCATAGGATTTATCTAAAATGAAAGACTCCTGGTTTCCGGAAAGGCGGAACGCGGCTTTTACGTTGACTTTATTTTCCGCGAAAAAACATTCCGGGGTATGGTCTGTAAACTGCCCCATAGAACTGTTTATGATAACTTCTCCCATTTCGTTTAAACTTATTTTCCGTGTTTCTGAATAACTCAATTTTACCAATGATACATCGGCCCCGGGATGAATGATAAGCGTATACTTTATGCCTTCTTTGCCTTTGGGAAAAAAATATTCTGCATCAATACCCGGATACAAGTTGTGATAAATTATTTTCTTAAAGCCTCCGGTTCTTACTGAGCTGTTTTTTCCGGAGGGGTAACTGAAAAAATAATCCTGCTTATCCGCTGGTTCCATCGTTGTTCCTGAACCGGCGCCTTCCCATTTAAGTTCCAAGAAATGGATTTTTGGTTTTTCAAGATAAGTTTCATCCTTTTCATTTTCATGGATTACTATTTTCGGGGGTTCTTCATACCGGTAGATAAGCCCAGTTTTTGTAAAGTATACCTGTATCTTTCCCAAAATTGCCCCGAATAGAATTTTGTCTTTGCAATTTGTTTCCTGATCAAATTGTCCGCTGTTTTCAATAAAAATTTTATTGTCAAAAGGGTTTATTGTCCAGCTTTCGGAGGAATGTCCGTAAATCAATGAAAATGGGCTAATGGTAAAAAGGAAAACTGATTTTAACAGATGATTTTGCATTTCATTGATTCAACCTGAGAGTTAGGTCGTATTAAATTTAGTTATATTTTTTATTAGTTACTAAAAAGAAAAAACAGGACGGCATCAAAACCTTCTAATTTAGAATCAAACGTGGAAATTCGTTGCTTGACGTGCCAAAACTCCTTCTTACCGAATAATAGTAATATGCGATCAAAAAAATAATTTTCTTTAGGCAATGAAACGTAGGAGTCTTTTTATAGTAATGTTGATAGAGGCTGTTTGGATCTCTTCTTTCGTGAAGGCGCAGGAGCTTAGCAAACTTCCGGCAACCCCATCTGCCACTAATAAGCAAACTGAAACAGAATTGAAGGAAGAGCAAAAAAAGGAAAGGGCGAGAGAAAAAGAATCGGAAACTGAAAAGCATGGTGAGAGTAAGGGAAGCAATCAACCAAAATATAAATCGTTCTTTAAAAGACCAGCAGGGCCTACTAAAAAACCCATGAGAAAGGAAAAGGCAACTTCTAAATCTGTGAAAAATTCGGTTGATTAAAAAATTAGCTAGTTGATTATTTTGACTTATTGTCTTTCATATATTTACGTGTAATTAAAATTGTTTCGAGTTGGACATTTATAGCTATATCCACTCTCTCCTGCATAGATCCCTGCAAGCTAGACCATAAAATCCTATTCTCAATCTGGACGTGATACTGTCTCCGATTGAATGCTCGACCGATTTTATTAATTTAATATACCCTGGCCGGAAGCGAATTAAACGATGCTTTTGTTGGGATATGGATATGTATCTTCTTTTGAAAGAGTTACAGTCAAAATATGGATTCCCTGTCGGGGAATTTCCTAAACTGTTGGCTTTTTATGGTCTGGAAAAAAAATCGGGGACCTGGGAGTATTCGGGGAATTTGAATTTAGAGTAAGTGACAAGCAACAGGAAAGTCCGGTTCATCTGTTCGATTATGTTTTCAATTTTGGGATTAAATATGATCTGAATATACATTATAATGTTATTGACAGAAAAAACACTAGTGAAAGAACAAGACTATTCCGCTGTTTTAATTGTGTTTTCAATTAACATTTCCTGACGAGCCGGATGATCGGGCAATCTTATGGTGGTGCTAAAATGCTCAACGTACTTCAGGACATTCTGATCTTTTCGATCATCAAGTGTTTTTTAACCTTCGTCACCATTTCTGCCATGATTTTTTCCTTTTCTTCCAGATCAGTCATGTTTATCTGTGACGCATCTATAACAGGTTTTAGTTTGGCCAGATTGGCTTTCATCTGTATAAGGGCTTCTACATTGATTTGCTGCTCAGTAGAGCTCAGGTTTTGTGCCTCAGCTTTTTTCTCCAGTTCGCTGACCATGCGCTCTACATAAGGAATCATATCCCATGGGTTATTCGGAGCGTTCCAAACAAATTCTATGTTGCAGTGACGGCATTTGTATTTGTTGCTTATCCAACCCTCCTGATTAGTACCTGTTCCTGCTAGTTTTAAATTTGTGTTTTTCCCGCATTTAGGACAGCGGGCATTATCTTTGACCAATTTTTTTAATTGTTCCTGTTCGGCACGAATGATTTCCCGGTTACCTGCATGGATATGCATCTGCCCAATCAACTTATCACAGGTTTCCAGTAGCTGAATATAATTCTCGCCAAGCTTATTTTCTTCCTTCAGCCGCTCAGACTGTTTTTTAAAAAAGGAAGTCAGCCGGATCAGTTCTTTTTCGTCAGGAGTGAATTTTGGAACCATTGTTTTTGATCTTTTCTATACTACGCTGAAACTGTTTGGATTTTATTCCTCGGATTAACTATTTTTAAATTTACCAATAATTTCATAGGAATGAAGTCTTGCCAAATGATCAAATATTGGTGAGGTAATCATAAGTTCATCTACCTGGGTTTCATCTAAAAATTGTTGCATTTCGGTATGCACTTTTTCCGGACCACCTATAAATGAGCAAGTAATCATTTGTTGAAGGGCTGCTTCCTGATGAGGGTCTAAGTAAAACTCATCCGGATTAACTGGCGCCTTTAACTTTTCACGTTGTCCTGAAATGATTCCCAGATACAATCTTTTAAAAGAGGTAGCTAGTTTAGCTGCGGCTCCGTCTGTATCTGCAACTACAGCACTAATACATGCTATTACATAAGGCTCTTTCATTTGCGCAGAGGGTTGAAAATGCTGATGGTAGATGGATAGCGCCTGATGCAGCTGTGCTGGCGCAAAATGACTGGCAAAAGCGTAAGGCAGTCCCAGAGCGGCTGCCAGGTATGCACTATCTGTGCTGGATCCTAATATCCAAATAGGAATGTTTAATCCTTCGCCCGGGATTGCCCTTACACGGCCATTTTTATTGGAAGCGGATAAATACTGCTGTAATTCTTTTACATTTTCCGGAAACGCTACCGCAGCTCTTTGGTCGCGGCGAAGTGCAATTGTAGTTAGTTGATCCGTTCCGGGTGCACGACCCAGTCCTAAGTCAATACGGCCAGGGTAAAGTGTTTCAAGCGTGCCAAATTGTTCTGCAATAATTAAGGGCGCATGATTCGGTAGCATGATACCCCCGGAACCAACCCTTAATTCAGAAGTTTGTGAAGCAATTTGGCCGATCAAGACAGCTGTAGCGGAACTGGCTACTCCTTCCATGTTATGGTGTTCGGCTAGCCAATATCTTTTATAACCCCATTTTTCCACGTGCTGGGCGAGGTCAACACTATTTGCAAAAGTGTAGGCAATTGATTTGCCATCTAAAACCAAGGCCAAATCTAATACTGAAGTACTGATGGCCGACAAATTTTTTGTTGATGATTTTCCCTTCATTTAACTGCAATACTAATATAATTAGCGGGAGTCATAAGTCCAAATCCTTGCGCAGATCTAAAAAGGAATAGGATATCGCCTTAAACTTGTCTTTAAACAAGGCTATGTATTTTTGTTTGATCGTTTTAAGATGTTTCGTTATGGTTTATTTTCATATTTTTACTATAAATCTATCAACCAATAACTAAGACAAATGGCAAGAATCGACACACAGAAGAACCTTAAGCGGAAAAGAAAAATCAATGCCACCATGCTGAAAGATGCAAATAAGTCTGCTGCAAAGGACAAAATCAAACTGAGGACCAGAACTGATATCGAGGGATTCTTCAAATCCAAGAAAAAAATCTAATCTCTCCTTCCTTTTCTAAAATAGGCGAAGACCTTACCTATTTCTACCTAAGGTCTTCTATATTAGCCACGGGGTTCCAGAACTCCTTATTCCATTTATAGAACTGAGCCTTGTGAATTGAATGCTTTCGGCAAAGCTTTGGAAACACTTGCTTAGTAGCGAAGAAATTTAGTCCACTTTATGCTGACGGTTTACATGCAATCCTTCATAAACTAGGCTATACGCTCATAAGACATGTACTGGCGTACAGATAAATAAGCTACCGATGCACTAATCTTTTGGGCATACTGAATGTTTGCTTTGTTCCGGACTAAAGGAAAGGTTGTTAAAACTCCTTTGAGCCATTGGCTTCAAATGATCTAATATTGAATTGTTTTGCATGATGTTTGCCTGGATTATTCTGCTGGCTGAGCAGGTTTTTAGCTGTGTTGAAATAGTGAAAAATACAGGCAGTTGATTTCTGCCTGTATTCTGTTTCTGTTGATTCATTGAAAATCAGGTGGTATCACTTCAGGAAAAAAATTAATGAAGGAAATTCCTGTCATTTTCTCAACCTCTTTGATGATAGTCACTGCAAAAGGTTGCCACCAGGTTTTGGTTGATGGGCACCAACGAAACCCTTTTGATCCGAGTTCACCGATGGCTTTGTTAGAAAGCCGTTTCTTAAATTCAATTTCAATCATCCCTGTGAAGTAATTAAGAGTTACAGAGCCTTTTGGAAATTTAAATTCTTCCAAATAATTGTCTTCAAAACTTGCGTTGTTTTTCATAGTGTTTGCCGAGATTATCCTGCCGGCTTTGCAGTTTTTTAGATTTGTTTTTGATTGTTTTATAAAAATGTTTTTAAAAGAAAACGAAAAAAGAAAGCTTTACCAATAGGTGGACAGTGGCAGGGATGTCAAGGTTTTTCAAAAAAATACGACCTGAGCTAAAACATGACAGGCTCTGCCTGACCTAAAAGGCGAGGTGTGGAGATTTTTTTGAAAACCCGAAGGGCTTGACCTTGATATCCCTTTAGTGCGCGGGTCTAGTGCGTGCCCACCTATCTTCGCGACCTTTTTCGTTTTATTTTAAAAAGATGGAGACTAAAACGGATAAGCCTGTTTTATCAGAAGGTGAGCAAGTGAAAAGGGAAACGTATTCAATTTTTAACTGTGGTGCTATAGAAGATAAATTGAATACTTGCCGAAGCGGTGAAGATTGTTACTGAACAACAACCCTCTGTCTGCCGATTTTTCCAGTCAAAATATCCTGAACCTGGACAATATAGGCGGCTTTGGGAAGATCACCCACATCAATTGAATAGGAGAGAGAGGCGGGTGGATTGGAGCATATAACGGTTTGGCCCAGAAGGTTGAGCAAGATGATCTGGACGGAGTGGACTTGGGTGAAGGATGTTTGGACAGTTAGGAAAGTGGATGAGGGATTGGGGTAAACAGAAATTGAATTTTTATAATTGTTTTCAGAAATACCAGTAATCTCTTTATTGCAAGCATAGTTATATAAAGTTATTATTGAATATTCATTTTCATTTAAAGTAATATATAACCAACCATATAAAGTATCAGATTTCCCTATTAACCTAAATCCAATATAGGATGTATCGGAAATGTATTCGTAACAACTTCCCCAAGTCATATTCCAGTAAGAATAATTAATAGTCAAAGTATCCTTCCATTTCCAAGCTCCCAAATTTTTAATCGTATCATTCCTATTAAAAGAAAAAATCATTGGGCTATTGGTGTTACTGACCTTGCAACTATCAATTTGAGAAAAAGCCATATTGTTAGATTTATTTAATGTAATAATATTAAAATATGAAGATGTTTGACCTAATGCTCCACAATTGCAATCCCCAGTAATTATAAAATCTGGACTTGAATCTCCATTTAAGTCGAGGGTAAATGAAACAGGAGCTTCTTTATACGGAGGAACATTTAAATATGCAGCAGAATTTAATGTTGTATCATTGTTGATACTATGGTAATAATCACTTGCCGCATGTTGTCCGGCAATAATAAACTGAGCTTTTGATTTATTAAAACATAGTAGTAAAAACAATCCCCCAAAAACAGTTAGTGCCTTTTTCATTGCTCTAAGCTAAGTATTTACACCTGAATATTTCTACTTTTTACCCTGTCTTAATACCCTAATTGATGGGACATGTGCTCCTATTTCAAGCTACATTGTAGTAGCAAAATGTTCCGAACAGTTGTTATTGAACAACAATTTTCTGTCTACCGACTTCTCTAGTCAAAATATCCTGGACCTGGACAATATAGATGGCTTTGGGAAGATCGCTCACATCAATGGAATAAGAGAGGGAAACGGGAGGATTGCAACTAGTAACGGTTTGACCAAGCAGGCTGAACAGAGTGATCTGGACTGGATGGGATTGGGTGGTAGTTTGGATGCTGATATTGCCGAATGAGGGATTTGGGGAAATTTTTAGCTGGAAATCATAATTCGAAAGCTCATTTATGCCTGTTGGTTTTAAATTACAAGCATAATCTTGTAAGGTAATCTTTGAATACCCATTTAAATTAATAAGCAGCCAGCCGAATAATGTATCAGAATTATTTATTAGCCTAAAGCCTATGTAAGAAGTATCCGGTATATACAAGCCGCAATAACGATCAATCTGGTCATACCAATTATATCTAAAAGTCAATGTATCATCCCATCTCCACCCTCCCGAATTTTTAATTGTATCAGCGTAACTAAAGGGAAAGGCCATTGCTTCTAAAGAAAATGATCTATTTTGAGTTCCCGTGCAACTGTCTAAATGAGAGAATGCTACTTTATTAGAATTACTCAACGCATTAATATTAATATCCATTATGCTTTCGCCTAATGCTCCACAATTACAACGATTAATAATTTTAAAATCCGGGGTCGAATCACCATTTAAGTCAAGAAGATACGTGGCAGTAGTATCAAGCAGAGCGCCAGTATTTATTACCAGGGCAGGGTTGAAATTATGAAAGTAATCATTTAAAGTATGTTGCCCGGCTTTTATATATTGCGCCTCACTTACCCCCAATTTTAAAAATAATACAGCATAGATAATGAGATATTTTTTTTTCATGAGAGCAAGGTCGATTTTTTAGGAATGTTTTATAAAGTTAATGGACATTTAAGAATACGCTGATAAAGCGAGGCTGGTGCTCATTTAATAATTACCAACCGCCTATTTACGCCGAACAGTTGCTACTGAATAACAACTTTTTGTCTGCCAACTTCTCCAGTCAAAATATCCTGGACCTGGACAATATAGATGGCTTTGGGAAGATCGTCCACATCAATTGAATAGGAGGGAGAGATGGGAGGATCGGAAGATGATACAATTTGACCCAAGAGATTGAGCAAACTGATCTGGATTGGGTGGGCTTGGGTGAGGGATGTTTGGACGGTTAGGAAAGTGGATGAGGGATTGGGGTAGACCGACATTGATATTTTATTATTCATATTTTCTAGAATTCCCAAAATCTTTTTATTACAGGCGTATTCTTGTAAGGTGATCTTATAATCATAAAAATACATGCATAACCACCCATATAATGTATCTGATGCGTTTATTAATCGGAATCCAATATAAAAAGTATCTGGAATATATTGGATACAATCCTTACCATCCATATCATAAAAATAATAATATGCGTATGCAGTATCCGTCCATTTCCAAGCACCCGCATTCTTAATGGTGTCAGCATAATTAAAAGAAAAAGCTATCGCTTCTGCTTCTGATCCGTATGAGCCTCCCCCTCCCGTACAACTATCAATATGGGAAAATGCTATTTTATTGAAATTGTTTAACGCGGATATGGATATATCAAACAATCCTATCGGCTTTGCTAAACACTCACATTCGTTGGTAATTTTAAAATCGGATTTAGAATCACCATCTACATCTAGATAATATGAACTGATAACATTGCCGCCACCATTAGGAATAGCAGATTTTAATACTGTATCTGGATTAATATCGTGAAAGTAATCGTTTGCAGTATATTCTCCAGCCAAAATAAATTGAGCCCGAGCCCAATTACAATGAAATAGGGAAAACAAAAATAAAATAAAACAAATTGGTTTTTTCACTATTTCTAAGTTACACATTTTATAGTGCAATGTTTTATTTCTTTTTACTGTAAATCGTCAGCATTCAATGGACCATATGTAGGGTAATTCTAAGGTGGGATTTTAAGAAAAGCAATTAATTTTATTAACTCTTAAAACCCATCAAAATGAACAAAAGAAACACCCAAAGTGCGACCTCGTATATCAAGGAGATTAAACGCAGAACTCGCAGAGCATTCTCTGCTGAAGAAAAAATCAAGATTGTTTTAGAGGGCTTACGTGGCGAAGACAGCATTGCTTCGATTTGCCGAAAGTACAATGTCCATGAAAATCTCTATTACAAATGGAACAAGGAATTTATGGAAGCAGGGAAAAGGCGGTTGAACGGAGATTATGTCCGGGAAGCCAGTTCAGACGAAGTAACGGATTTAAGAAAGCTGAACGATAATTTAAAGGATGCCGTTGCTGACCTTACTGTTGAAAATCGGATTCTAAAAAAAAGCTTGAATGGGCTGGAATAGGTGAAAAAAGAATGAAGCACATGAAAATTAACCAAAAAGAGAAATACGAGATAATCCGCCTGGTGGAGCAAAGCGAGAAAAGTGCAAGGGAAACACTCAAGGAGATTGGTGTTCCTAAAAGCACATTTTTTGACTGGTACAGCCGTTATCTGAAAAATGGATTTGATGGACTGGCTAATGCAAAGCGAAAGCCTAAACAGGTATTGCTATTAGAAAGCATGAATACTTTAAACAAAAAAATAATATATTTGAAAAAGACCACCTTAACTTAGCCTACGAAAAGTCCGAAATGTTTTGACGACATACAGGGGCAAAATTGGTTCGAACCTTTTAAAGAATTTGTGAAAGTCAATGATGTCGCGCGGGGGCGAGCTTCTTTGATAGAATCTTTTGAAACAAAATTATTTTTTGAAAAAATCGGTTCGAACCTTTTTTTGAAGGATAAAAAAGTTAGCCTGGATTTTCGGCCCCCTTTCTCCTTTGTGCCTAAATACAAGGCTTTGGACAAGGAATTGAGTTTCAATACTACCAAAAATAAAACTGGATATGATGCAGATTATGCTACATATCCAGTTTGGTTGCCCGAGCAGGATTAGCTTCGCTGATCCTATAAGCTCAGGAGGGTCTAACTCAGAAAAAGAACCCTCATCACGCTTTGGCGTGATGGGAGGTTTTGCTTTTTCGGAAATCATCAAACAAGTTTGAATTCCCTCAAAAGCAAAACCCCCGGCTTTTGCCGAGGGTTCTTTTTCCAGTTGCCCGAGCAGGATTCGAACCTACATAGTCAGAACCAAAATCTGAAGTCCTGCCTTTAGACGATCGGGCAATTTTCCATCTTCTTTTTAATGAAGATGGGAGGCAAAAGTAGTAATTTATTTTTTTCTGGCAAGTTATTATGTTTTGGCAATTTTTTCCTTTTTCGGACGTTCCGGCAAGGGGCCTTGTATCGTTTAC
>JABDFG010000024.1 GCA_013286655.1 Bacteroidota bacterium | reverse complement strand
TAAACTTCATTTTTGGAAATTACAAACAAACTTTATTTTATTTAAACAAGATATTAAATCGTAATAAGGAAGAATCCTTAATGAGAGAGGACATCTATTGTTACGCTAAAATTCTTTTTATCGTAACTTATTATGAAGCAGGAAAAGAAGTTTCTGAATATTTAATAAAATCGACCATTAATATTCTTAAAGACAGAAAGCGCTTATTTGGAATAGAGAATATGTTTTTAAATTATATCAGAGTGAAATTGTTTGAATATCAAGATCCCGAAAAATACAATGACAAACTACTTGAACTTAAAGACAAGATTATGAAATTGGCAAAAATAACGAATGAAAAAAAAATCTTTTATTATTTTGATTTTATTTCCTGGATAGAAAGCAAGCTCAGTAAAAAATCTTTTATTGAAGTTTTAAAAGAAAATCATCGTCCATTGTTTTAACTTTAAAGTTTGTCAAAGATCAGGTATGTCGGTTTTAATATTCGGGAGGTGCCTTTTGCGCATTTCTGTTATTTTACCAAGAATGCAGCAGCTCTGTCTGCCGCATTCTTTCGAAGATTCATGTAAAATAAGTTGACATCAACCAGGTGGTAATAATTTTTAAGCCTTAAATATCCTCTTGCTTTAGGAGAATGTATCCAAAGCAAACCATCCTGTATCTGAGCATCACAGATAGCTTTGTCAATCCTCTTATAAGAAAAGGGCAGTCCACCCATATTTAAAGCGGATGGGGCATACGTGTCATCCGTTTTCCAGGTTAATGGATTCACACAAGCGCTTCCTTTATAAATACCATTTCTAATGGAGGACGCTGTTCCCCAGGTAAATGTGTTCCAGGTAATAAAGCAATTCGTTTGTGTGGCACTATCGGCAAGCGGTATGTGTTTGAATTCCGTTTTTGAAATAGGCATACCTATTGGGTAAGCCGCAACAAGCTGCTTCTGAAGTTTCTTGCCGTCAAAAAAATCTTTAAGTAAACTTACCGTATGCCTTGCCCCCTGACTATGACCTACTAGTATAATAGGCCTGCCTTTATTCCAATGATCAAGATAATACTGAAAAGCTGCTTTGACATCTTCGTATGCTAATGCAATTGCTTTCGGTCCCTGTATGCTATCAAAAAAGGATTTGAAAATTGCTTGTCTGTAACGAGGTGCGAATATTCGTCCACATGCATTGAATGCGCTTCCCTGAAACTTTACGCAACGATCGCATCTATTATTCAGTGATTTATCAGTAAGGTCCCCATTCCAGTTTCTGCCGGTTAAGTATACCGTTGGATGTATATAAAAGACATCCACTTTCGCATTCTTTTGATCTTCTTTTAGATCACAGCCCGGAGGAACGGAATCCCCCCAATCAGCTCTCCAGGGCAAAGCTATCCAGCTGTTTTCATTCGAATAATCCGGTGCCGGCGGATGTTGGCTGTTTTCGAAACTACGTCTTGGAGAGCAGGAAGCGAAAAAAATGAACGAAAGAAAGAAAATTTGCAACCCCCATTTGTAGAGACAATGGAATAGATTATCGTTGCTTTTCAACGGAGTAAAGTTACATGCCCAATATAACTATGAGGGGCATTAAATACATCTTTGAACGTTATTTTCCAAACATAGACGTCCTGTTGGGCAATTTTACTTCCATCCCCATCCGCTCCATTATTTACCATACCATTCCAGGGTTTAGTAATATCAGAACAATAATAAATTAGAGAACCCCAGCGGTCAAAAACCCTCATTTCAAAATCCTGAAGGTTTACCCCAACCGCAATAAATCCGTCATTTTTTCCATCATCATTTGGAGTAAATGCATCGGGGACATAAAAACTCCATTCTGGTGTGATAACGATTTCCTGGGCAATAGAATCAATGCATCCATATTGATTGCTGACATATAACCAGACTTTATATGTTCCGGATTGACTGTAGGTATGGCTGGTATCTTTTGCAAGAGCTCCCTGGGTATTATCTCCAAAGCTCCAGCGCCAATAATCAGCACTATCCGATTTATCTGTAAATTTTATAAAAGGGGTTGTTTCACTTGTTTCAGACGGATTCGCTATAAAGTCTGCCTTGGGATGAGGGTAAACATGGATCATATCGGACCAGGAAAGATTTTGCTTACAGGATTTAGAAGTCCCGACAGACAGAGAGACGGAATAAGCTCCTGGATTGGGATAACAATGAGGAGGGCCTTTTAAGGCGGAAGAATCTCCATCGCCAAAGGTCCAATTCCAGGTGGTAATTGAATCGGACCCTGAAAAACTCAGGTCAATAAAATTAACACACAAAGGACTACATCCATCGTATCTGTCAGCGTTAAAACTCACAATTGGTAAAGGAGGAATGTCAACCGGCATTCGGAAGCTATCCTTACAACCATAAGCGGAAGCAACAACAAGTTTAGGATAATAAACCATAGACGAATCATAGGAATGAGTCGGATTCTGAACATTGGAAGTAGTGTTTTGAATATCTCCGAAATTCCAATTCCAGGAAGCAATAGCACCGGCAGGAGTGGAAAGATCCTGAAATGTTACAGGACTTGATTTGCACAAAGGATTGGCAGTAAAGCTGGCGGTTGGCCTGGGATGAACCAGGGCATTGATGGTGGTATCATCTATACATCCCTTGGCAGTGGTCACAATTAATTCGACCTGATACGTGCTGTCTTTTAAATAAAGATGAGAAGGGTTTCTATCACTGCTGAAGGAAGAATTATCGCCAAAATCCCAGATCCAGCTCATAATATTATCTGCATTGTCACTTTTTAAAGATTGATCACTGAAGAAAGTAGTGTCTCCGATGCAGACCTCCGTCGTAGAAAAATCAGCCCGTGGAGAAGGCCATATTTTTATAGTTTTCGAAATGCTGTCTGTGCAACCATGATCTGTTGTAACAAATAAATTGACCCGGTATGTCCCGGGTGTATAATAGGCATGAGATGTATTCTGGAGCAAAGAAGTATCATTGTTATCTTTAAAGACCCAGGTCCAGTCTTTGATAACCTGGGATCCGCTGATTTGTGAAAGATCTACAAAGGAAGCGCTGGTTTTAGCACATACATCACTTGTTAAAAAATCAGCTACAGGAGTGGGGAGTACCTGTACCACTTTTTGTATGGAATCAGTACAGCCGTTTGCGTTAACGATGGTTAAGTTGACGGTATAAGTACCTGCAATTGAATAAGTGTGGTTGGGATTAGGAATAGAAGAAACCATTCCGTCACCGAAGTTCCAGTTCCAGTTAAGAATGGGTATCTGACTGTTATTGCCGGTATAATAACTGAAAGAGGAATCTTTGAATGCAAAAGAATCTTTAAGGCAGACAACAAGAGGATTAACCTTATAATTAGCTTTTGCAATCGTCGGGTATATTTTTGTTCCGACAGATGTTTGACAACCGTTTTCAGTAGTTAAATTGACATAAACAGAATCTCCGGGATTGGGATGAAAAACGGTTATGCTTCTTGTAGTTTCCCCACTAGGAAACCATTTATAACTGAATCCATCCGGAGCCGTGAGGCCTACAGAACCATTCGTACTACAGGTTTGTGTTTGTACGGAAAAAGAATCGCAGCGGGCCGAAACGTAGGCATAGCCAAAGTGCCCTCCTACTCCGCAATCCCAGGTTTCAAACTGGAGGGTAACATCTTGTCCGATATAAGAACGTAAGTCAACGCCCACAGTCGTCCAGGCCCTGTAGACTGTTTCGACATCCGCATGTGCGCTATCCCCTTCAGCTCGCCATTGTGCATATGGACAGTTTCTAAAACCATTCACCAAGGTATCAACATAAACATACAGGTAACCACAGGTTGGATCAATCAGGCTGCCCGAAGAATTGAAGATCGATGTTATAAATCTGGGACGCAGAGGAGGGGGGTGCGGTCCCCCAGAAGCGGGATCATGTGTAGGATCCTGCAAGACAACGGCATATTTGTAGGTAAGCAAAGAGGTAGCAGCAGTAACAGATATAGTATAAGAGAGGTAGTCACGCTGGTATTCAACGCCATCTCCCCAAAAACCAAATCCTCCATTTCCAAGCCGGGCACAATAGGGTTCATTTGGAGGAAGTTCGGAAACATTATCACAGGTAAATGGATCCATGATCGGAGCAGACATAATGGTCTGACGTCCGTTTACAATGCCTGTATTATAATAATAGGCAAAAACGCCAGTGCCCCTGCTTGCATAAGGTGGGGTGGGATTATCAATACCGCAGCCAGGAACGCCAGCAGGATAGATGGAGGTATGCCCCGTCCAGTTCGTAAAATCCCCATGACTGAAATCCAGGTTATCACAACTGGAAGGTTTTTGAACCTGAGCGAATGTGAATACAGAAAAGCACAGGTATCCTGCAACAAGTACTAGTCTGCTATTTATAAAGATTATTCGCATAACACTCATTTAAGTAAAGCCACAAATCCCCGGAACGTTCCTAAATTCATACCACTTGACTTATCGTTAAAAAAAATCTGGTAAACATAAATGCCTTCCTGGCAGATACCGCTTCCCGAATTCCCATCCCAGCCATTGTTAATGTCCGTCGTTTTCATAATGTAGGCACCCCATCTGTCATAGATCGTCATTTCATAACTGGCATTCTCAAAAATTCCCGTACTATAAGGTCTGAATACTTCATTTAAGCCGTCCCTGTTTGGAGTGAAGGAATTGGGGATATAGACATCCGATTCCGTTTCCACCGATAGACGTTGAGAAGTGCTGTCAAAGCAGCCAAATTTATTTTCTACTTTTAATTGAATGGTATAATCACTCACATCTTTATACGTATGTATTACAGATTTTGAAACACTATCTGTTTGCGTATCTCCAAAATCCCACCACCATTTAATTGCCTCTGAGGCAGAATTATCGGTAGCCCTTACCGCTAACTGGTAGATGGAAATTTGATGCGTGCTGAGCGAAAAAACAGGAGTGGGTCTTGGATAAATATCAATGTAGAAATTTTTGGTAAGTGTATCCTTACATCCATGATTAGAAGTTGCAATAAGTGAAGGAGAATACCTTCCTCCGTTCTGATAACAGTACCGGAGCGTATCGCCCTCACCGGTATCTCCTGTATTCAATAGCCAATCCCATGTTTGGATCGTATCGGTTGCAGTAAGTGATTTGGGAATGAATTGGGCACACAGGGGAGGACAACCGGCAGTATCATTCGAAGTGAAATCAACTTTAGGCTGGTCGAAAACAATCACTTTTTTTACAAGTGTATCTGTGCAACCATAATCAGTCATCGTAATTAAGCGGACCTGCTGGATTCCGGGTACAGTAAATAAGTGGGAGGGATTTCGGACAGTGGACCTGGCCCCGTCCCCAAAGTCCCATAAATTAGTATTTCCATTCGATTGATTGGCAAATAGGGCAGGGTTATAAATACAAACAGGTGAACTGGTAAAAGCAGCCGTAGGTTTTGGATATACGTTTGTTATCTGTTGAGTCGTATTTACACAGTTTTTATCGGAGGTAACAATCAGCTGGACGGTATAAAGAGAAGCGGAGAGCGGGTAAAGGTGAGCAGGGGAAAAAGCACTGAAAAGAGGAGAGCCATCTCCAAAATTCCAGATGGATTGTACAATGGCTCCATTTTGAACAGACGAAAAATTGGTGAACCGGACAGAATCTCCACTACAGGCAGTGTCTGCAGAAAAAATAACCACCGGTGATGGCCAGAGCTGAATTTTTACAGAAGTATCGCCTTTACACCCTTCATCGTCTGTTACATTCAGCACAACGGTATAAGTTCCCCCGCTTGTGTAACTGACCGTAGGATTTTGCAGCGTATTAAACAAACCGTTCCCAAAATTCCAGTTCCAGTTCGTAATATTCTTTCCTGTTGGAGCAGATGAGTTGTCAGTAAAGGTAATGGCCGAACCTGCACAATAACTGGGTTTAGCAGCAAACTGAGCTTTCGGTAAGGCTTTAACAGTTACAAATAAAGAGTCCTTTAAATTGCAAGCGCTGATCTGTGGATTATTGGCCATAAGCACATACGTTAAAACAGTATCGGAATTTCCGTTACGGGAAAGACTTATTTTTGGATTGGAAAGGGTTGGATTACTCAGTCCATTTGCCGGTTGCCAGGAATAAGTAGTATTGGGAAGAGGTAAATTGCCCATTGCGACAGAATCCCCCGAACAGAGACTAATGTCCGGACCCGCTTTGATCGGTAAAGGATCATTAATTTTCAACGTAATCGTATCCCATCTGGAACAATAACCATATTGATAAATAATAGTGACAGTTTTTGTTCCCGTAACATTTTTATTGGGGATCTGAACAAGGGTAGTGGCAGCACATTGTTGGTTCGCGGGTATTACAATACTATCCGGAAGTGCTACATAATCAATACCCCCAACAGCCGTTCCCCCGGTTGTGTATTTTACAGTATAAGGTTTCGTAATATCTCCGGTGCGACAAAAAGTAAAGTTTCCATTGGAACAGTTTTTTACGGCATCTAAATTGGAAGCTAAATCGTTATAATCTATCGGAGAACAGTCAATGGAATTGGCTTGAAAGAATACACCTGAGTCAAAGATCGCATCCGAAACATCCGCTATGGCAAGTTTCAGATGGTATTGTTCACATGGAATAACTTTGGCTTTTGCAACCAAGGGCGTCGTGAATCCGGTGTAATGAATTGTTTTTCCATTTGTATTGTCCACGTAATACTGAGGATTTGTTGGAGGGATTGGAGGAGCATTCGCTGCGAATCCTCCGTTGATATTATGAATATTTACTGGGAGAGTTGTTCCCGGAACCAGCGCTATGTTTTGCAGACCCGCAATGCCAGGGCCGGAAATGAAAAATGCAAGAACGTCATTGAATTCCCGGTCAATATAAGTGGGATACTCCATTGAACCAAATACATAGGTTATTCGGAGTGTATCACATGCAGGAACGAGATCAAATTCAAGGGAACAAGCATCATAGGTATTCGGATAGGTATTCGGCGGAGTAGGTGGTGCTGAAGTGGCTTTTATAATGCTGTCAAGATCAAAATCGCCTGGAGCCCCGTCATCCTGTCCGGTAGGAAAAGGCTTATTGGGACCATTGGCAATATAGGTAGCTCCATTAGTTAATAGTATACCACCCGTAAGTCCTATGTTTGAACTGACATTGGTAAAAGTTGCACTCGCTCCCAAAGGACAATTTAATTTGGGATTGGAAACACTGTAACCTGCACCTACAATGGCTTGGGCCATTTGCTGAGCAGTAGCTAATGTATCAAAGGTAAGCTGGGCAAAACCACTTTGAAAAGCTAAAAAAGCAAAACCCAATAATTCAACGCGCAATCCGGTTAAAAATGCTCGTATGGGTTTTTTCATCCCTACAATATAATGAAAATAGTTCAAAATCCCAAATAATCCCCCTGTAGTCGATCTTAATAAGCCAGAATAGCACATTCAACGAATAATAAATAGTACATTCATGAAAATAAAATAAGGAAAATGAAATTCACTGCCAGGCAAATATCCGACCTACTTCAGGGACAAATTGAAGGAAATGATGCTGTTATTATCAATAAGTTGTCGAAAATAGAAGAAGGAGAAGCCGGATCTCTCTCTTTCCTGGCAAATCCATTGTATACGGCTTATCTCTATACAACGAAGGCCTCCCTGGTTATTATCAATAAAAATTTCGTTTTGACCGCTCCCGTTAGTGCTACTCTTGTACGTGTGGAAAGTGCAGAAACCGCATTTGCGAAACTTCTCGAAATGTATAACCAGGTTAAACTTAATAAAACAGGAATTTCAAAACAAGCTTGCATAGAAGAAAGCGCCAGAATTGGCGACAATGTCTATGCAGGAGCCTTCTGCTTTGTCGGTGAAAATGCAGTGATTGGTCATAATGTAAAAATATATCCCCAGGTTTATGTGGGTGATAATGTAGAGATTGGAGACAATACCATCCTCTTTTCAGGTGCGAAAATTTATTCCGATTGTAAAGTGGGAAAGAATTGCATGATTCATTCGGGAGCAGTGATTGGAAGCGACGGTTTCAGATTCGCACCTCAAAATGATCACAAAAAAATTCCCCAGATAGGAAATGTTATCCTGGAAGACAATGTTGAAATTGGAGCTAATTGTGCAATTGATCGGGCTACATTAGGTTCCACGATTCTCCGAAAAGGGGTAAAATTTGACAACCTTATTCACATTGCACACAATGTAGAGATTGGAGAAAACACTTACATCGCTGCCAATTGTGTCATTGCCGGTTCCACGAAGGTTGGTAAAAACTGCATGTTTAGCGGGCAGGTCGGTTTAGTCGGGCACTTGCAGATCGCGGACAATACTATTTTTGCAGCGCAGTCGGGTATATCGAAGAGTATAACCAAAAAAGGAGAAGGCTTTATGGGATCTCCTGCTTTTGAAGTAAGCCGGTATCGAAAGTCGTATATCCATTTCAGGAATTTAGCCGCTCTCGTAGAACGTGTTGATAAACTGGAACGCGCTAACAAGTAAATGCTAGGAAAATTCCTTTTCCAGGTATTCCCTTAATTTTTCCGCCGTCAGACGCTCTATCAGCTCTCCATCCTTGGATACTGCTATTTCCCCAGTTTGTTCACTTACGACGATAGCAATTGCATCCGAGTTTTCCGTAATACCTACAGCCGCCCGGTGGCGCATTCCAAGGTCGGCCGGGAATTCACTGTTTTCCGTGACCGGCAGCACACAACGTGCCGCTTTAATACTGTTACCACTGATAACAATAGCTCCATCATGTAAGGGACTATTCTTATAAAAAATACTTTCAATAAGCTTAACAGAAACATTCGCATCCAGAGGCTCACCGGTATTGGCATAAAATTTCAATTCTGCATTTTTTGTGATCACAATGATCGCCCCAGTTTTACTATCAGCCATATTTTTGCAAGCTTTTATAATAGAAGGAATATCAAGCTCAAAAGAGCGTTGAGCCTGCCATTTGAAATCAAAAATACCCTTCGCCACACCTTTGAAATTGGCGGTACCTATGAGTAGCAGGAAGCGTCGGATTTCCGGCTGGAATACTACAATCAATGCAATAAATCCGACATCGATGAACTTTTCAAGAATGCTGCCGAAAAGTCGCATTTCCATGTACTTTACAACGAGCCACAGAAGATAAACAAATAAAATGCCGATAAAAATATTGACAGCCACTGTACCCTTTACCAAGTGGTACATCCGGTACATCAACAAGGCCACCAAAACGATATCAATAATATCGATCAGGCTGAAATTAATGAAGGTGAATCCTGTTAAACCGAACATATGGTGCAATATTATAAAATAAAGCTATACTAGAAGGTATTTTTGTGTCAGCTTGATACATTCAACAGCTTCTTTAACATCATGAACCCGAAGGATTGTTGCACCATTTAAAAGCGCAATAGTATTAAGAGACGTTGTTCCGTTTAAGGAATCTTCGTTTTTAATGTCAAGGACCCGGCCGATCATTGACTTCCTGGAAAGGCCTGCTAAAATGGGATAACCTAATCCCCCGAACGTTTGGAGGGATCGCAATAACTCGAAATTATGTTCGTTTGTTTTTCCAAAGCCAAAGCCTGGATCAATGATCAGCTGATTAATTCCCCGTTGCGTAAGTTCCTTGATTTTTTTATGAAAGAAATTGCTAACCTCTTCGACAACGTTTGTGTAGTGGGGATTTTTCTGCATGTTTTGCGGGGAGCCCTGGAGGTGCGTTAAAACATAGGGAACATTCGATTGGGCTATTGTTGTAAACATTTCATCATCCAATGTTCCCCCTGAGATATCATTGATGATATCAACTCCTGCTTCGATACAAAGTCTTGCAATCTTTGAACGAAAAGTATCAACAGAAAAGACAGCACTTTTAAATGTTTTTCTAATAAGATGAATGACCGGAAAAAGTCTTTCGAACTCAATTTCTTCGCTTACCTCAGCTGCTCCGGGACGTGTGGAATAAGCTCCGATATCAATAATGGAAGCTCCTTCCTCCAGCATTTTTTCAACCTGTTCGAGTATGCTTTTTTCAGAAGCGTATCGTCCCCCGTCAAAAAAGGAATCCGGCGTAAGGTTCAATATTCCCATCACAATGGGTTTGTTAAAATGGAAATTTTTGCCGGAAAAAGTAAACGTATAATTTGTATCTTGTGTGGTCATTTTGTAGGTATGAGTAAAACATTAGTGCAATTCGAATCAATTATAAAGATTTGCAAGGACATTTTCACAAAAAAAGCCAAAGATTATGGCACAGCCTGGCGCGTTTTGCGCACCAGTTCTATTACAGATCAGATCTTTATCAAAGCACAGCGTATTCGGACCATAGAAGAAAAGGGAAATCAGAAAGTCGAAGAAGGTGTTCGTTCGGAGTACATTGGAATCGTTAACTATTCTATTATTGGCCTGATGCAATTAGGACTGGAAAATGACCCGCGTATCGAACTTTCCATAGAAGAGGTGAACACCCTTTTTGATAAATACGCAACAGAGGCAAAAGGGCTGATGCAGGATAAAAATCATGATTACGGAGAAGCATGGCGGGATATGCGTTTGAGTTCTCTGACGGATTTATTGCTCATGAAAATTTTAAGAATCAAACAAATTGAAGATAACAAAGGGAAGACACTGATTTCGGAAGGAATTGCCGCTAATTATCTGGATATGCTTAATTATGCAACCTTCGCATTAATCCGCATTGAAGAAGGTACTGTATAATTTAAATTTAGTAAAAATGAAGATCATTACAAATACTGCCCGCATTCTGGTTGGAGCTTTATTTATCTTCTCTGGCTTCATAAAGGCCAACGATCCGTTGGGATTTTCTTATAAGTTACAGGAATATTTTGAAGTATTCAATTTGAATTGGATGATTCCGTTGGGCCTGTTTTTAGCCATCTTCATCTGCATCTTCGAGATCCTGGTAGGGTTTGCCTTGCTGATGGGGGTTCGTTTGAAACTGACATTATGGATGCTGTCGCTGATGATGATCTTCTTTACGTTTTTGACATTTTATTCAGCGTATTACAACAAAGTGACTTCCTGCGGCTGTTTTGGAGATGCGATTCCCCTTACTCCCTGGCAGTCTTTTTATAAGGATACAATCCTATGCATACTTACACTTATTTTAATAATGGGCAGATCCAATTTAAATGCTTTAACCGGGCCGCGGTTAGAACAAGTGATCCTGGTTCTTTTTACGCTCGCCGCTATTGCTTTTCCCGTTTATACTTACACTCATTTACCCATCATTGATTTTCGGCCCTATAAAATCGGAACCAATTTATACAAAGCCAGCCCGGAACACATGCAGGTCAAGTTTTTTTATACCCTGAAGAATAAAAAGACCGGAAAGTCGGAAGAGTTGGATCATTTTCCATTGGATATGACGGAATGGGAGCTGGTATCTAATCGCACAGAGCCGTTCGATAAAAAAATAAAACCGATTGAACATTTTGAAATGCAAAGCCCAAATGGGGACGATCACAGAGACGAATTGTTGACCTTACCTGGATGTTCTTTTATTTTGGTTGAATATGACCTGGATAAAACAAACCGGCAGGTTCAGGGAGCCGTTAATGATTTTGCACGATTGTGCAAAGAAGACAGTATTTCATTTGTAGCGCTGACAACTTCAACGATAGACAAAATAAAGAGCTTTAAAAAGGAAGTAAATGCTACGTATGATTTTTATATAAGTCCGGACGATGTTCCTCTGAAAGCGATGATTCGTTCCAATCCGGGACTCATCATGATCAGGGATACGGTGGTTACTGCCATGTGGCCCTATAGGGAGTTTCCATCTTACAACGATGTCAAAGTTAAGTATTTCGGAAAATTTGGAAAAATTTATCATTAAACGTATTCTTTATGGAGCTTTCGTGCTGCTGGGAACCGCAACGGTTGTTTTCCTTTTATTCAATGTATTGCCCGGAGATCCTGCCAGGATGATGCTTGGTCAGCATGCCGATGAACAATCCATAGCGATCATTAATAAAGACCTTGGACGCAACAAACCATTGGCTACCCAGTACTTTATGTACCTGAACGATCTTTCTCCCGTTTCCATTCATAACAAAACAAATGCCGAATCGGCTATATACCTGAGTAATGAAAAATATACTTATTCCAGGTTGTTTGATTTGGGTAAAAATGACGTCTTGGTTTTAAAGTATCCCTATTTAAGACGCTCTTACCAGACGAAAATAAGGGTTGCTGATATTATTAAAGAAACATTACCGGAAACGGCTATACTGGCTTTGGCATCCATCGTAATAGCCTCCCTGTTCGGAATTATTATAGGCGTGTTTTCGGCATTATACAAAGATAGCTGGTTTGATAAATCCTCCCTGGTATTTGCTATTTTGTGGATGTCCGGGCCATCGTTTTACATAGGTTTAATACTGGCCTATGTCTTTGGTCATGTATTAAGTGAATACACACACCTTAATTTTTCGGGAAGTCTGTTTGTAATGGATGATTATGGTAACGGAGAATACCTGGAATTGAAGAATTTAATATTACCGGCTATCACACTTGGCTTAAGACCTCTTGCAATTATTATACAATTAACACGTAGTTCCATGTTGGATATCGTGTCACAGGACTATATACGTACAGCGAAAGCCAAAGGGCTTGGCTTTTATACGGTGGTATTCAGACACGCTTTGAAAAATGCACTGACCCCTGTTATGACAGCTATTTCAGGATGGTTTGCAAGCCTCCTCGCCGGCTCTGTTTTTGTTGAAGACGTATTTGATTGGAAAGGCATTGGAAAAGAAACGGTTTATGCATTACAGAAGTATGATTTGCCGGTAGTAATGGGTTCTGTGCTGGTAATAGCCCTTATATTTGTAGTAATTAATACGTTAGTTGATATTTTATATGGCATACTTGATCCGAGAGTAAGGGTTGGGTAATTAGCCAATTAGAGGATTAGAATATGATAAGTAATTAGGCAATTTTTAATTTTAGACTTCTAAATGAGACAAAAAATAGTTGCCGGAAACTGGAAGATGAACAAGACGTATGTTGAAGGTATTCGTCTTTTTTCAGAAATCGAATCTTTTTTGAGTACTAAACCGGCTATTGGAATAAAAGTTATTATAGCACCCTCATTTATTTTTATTCCGGAATTTGCAAAATCGGCCAGGCAGGTTTCTATTGCTGCTCAGAATTGCTGCAATGAAGTTTCGGGAGCATATACCGGGGAAGTTTCTGCAACAATGCTCAAATCAGCCGGAGCAGAGGCAGTTATCATCGGGCATTCCGAGCGGAGAAATTATTACCAGGAGACAAACAGCATGCTTGCAAAAAAAACAGATTTAGCTTTGCAGAATAATTTAAATTCCATTTTTTGTATTGGAGAAACGTTAAAAGAACGCACAGAAGGAAGACATGGTGATAGTGTAAAGCAGCAGTTAAGCGAAGGACTTTTTCATTTAAGTAAGGAGGCTTTTTCGAAAATTATTCTGGCGTACGAACCGGTATGGGCGATCGGTACCGGCGTTACGGCAACAGCGGCACAGGCTCAGGAAATGCATGCATATATCAGAAAGGTTGTTAATGAAAAATACGGTGAAACAATATCTGGTGATTGCTCCATTCTATACGGAGGTAGCTGTAATGCTCAAAATTCAAAAGAGTTGTTTACCTGTCCCGACGTCGATGGAGGATTAATAGGAGGCGCCTCTCTGAAAGCGGAAGAGTTTATCCAGATCATTCATTCTTTTAATTCAGACTAAGACTTCATGACTACGAAAATGCGATCCATTCACTTCATCAATTAGCTAATTCACGAATTGGCTAATTGGCTAATTAATTAAAAATGAATTACTTCGAGCTAACCTGCATTACAACATCCGCTGAGCATTCCGAAATACTGATTGTAAAGCTGGCGGAACAGGGATTTGAAAGTTTTACAGATATAGAAAAAGGTTTTAAAGGATACATTCAGGAAGAACTGTATACGGAAGAAGTTAAATTAGAAATACTTCAATTGTATTCGCTCATTCCTTTTGAGCAAAGTCTGCAATTAATTGCTGATCAAAACTGGAATGCAGAATGGGAGAAAAACTTTTCCCCTATTAACGTTGATAATAAATGCTACATACGAGCCTCCTTTCACGCTTCAATTCCTGGAATTCCTTACGATGTGCAAATTAATCCGAAAATGTCTTTCGGAACAGGACATCACGAAACAACCTGTCTGGTCGTTGCCCAAATGCTGGAATTAGATCTAAGGGATAAGGTGATCTGTGATATGGGCTGTGGCACTTCTATCCTGGCCATATTAGCTGCAAAAATGGGCGCAGCTAGTGTATTGGCGATTGACACAGATGAATGGGCAGTTGAAAATTCCCTGGAAAATATAGATACTAACAATGTCAGAGGAATTGTTGTTAAAAAAGGAGACGCACAAATGTTGGCTGGCAGAACATTTCATGTTATTTTAGCAAATATTAATAGGAACATCCTGTTAAGGGATATGGAATTCTATATTCAATCACTTGATAAACAAGGAGTTTTGGTTTTAAGCGGTTTTTTTGACCTGGATATTCCTGTTCTACAAAGTAAGGCGGAATCTTTGGGAATGACTTGTGTAAAAAAGCAGGTTGAAAATAAATGGGCTTCGCTTTTATTTTATAAAAATAGGTAATGAGTAAACTGTTCAAAGCTCTTTCTTTTCTCTTTTCCGCTCTATTGATTGGTTTTGTTATCCCCTCCCAGGCCCAGGTGAAATCGTTTACAGATGATCCGGTTAAATTTATAGAGGAACTCAAAGATTTTTTTGAAGCGGGAAGCGCGAACAAAGGTGATGCACACGACTTCCTGAAAAAATTCGAAAATCAGTACTGGTCAATCGGGAAAACACATGAATCGAAATTCAGCGAATCACAAAAACAGATGTGCTATGAGGTATGTAACCTCATGTTGAAAAAACGCCTTCGTCCACCTGATTTTAGCAGTTATTTGTCTTCGATGATGAATTTTGTGGATACCCATCAATCCGATAAAAATTTTCTGGCCTGGCAGGATTGCATCAATAAAATTCTCACGGGAAAGGCAATTAAAAATTATACGGAATACCTGGCGATGAGTGAGAATCTTTTTTGCCTATAATGTGTTTTACAAATCTCCCACATATGAATGGAGTTCAAATACAAATAATTTTGAATTCCAATACGACAGTGTCCCAAAGGTTGTTTTTTCTTCCCTGAATCTTGTTTGTCACAATAACCAGAAAGATAGCCTGGTCATACTCAACACCAAAGGAATTTATTACCCCGGCTCAAGTAAGTTTATCGGTAAAGGGGGGACTGTAAACTGGGTCAAGGCAGGTCTTGAACCGGCTACCGTTTATGCAGAAGTGAAAAAATATGAGATTACAGTTAAAACGGGAGGATATACCGCAGATTCCGTTGTGTTTTACAATAAAACCTATTTTGACAAACCCCTTTTAGGACAATTAACAGACAAGGCTTTACCGGAGGCCGCCGGACTCTTGTCCTATCCACGTTTTGAATCTTACAGCAAACGACTTGGAATAAATAATCTGGCGGATAAGGTTGATTTTGACGGAGGGTTCTCCATGCGTGGCTCTAAATTTATTGGCTCGGGTAATAAAGATGAAGATGCCAAACTGATATTTAACCGGGGCGGTAAACATTTTTTAATAGTAGGTACCAAACAATTTTTTATCACAAAGGATAAAATAACGGCTGACAATGCTTCCATTAAAATATTTTTAGACAATGATTCTATTTTTCACCCGAGCCTTTCATTTAAATACATTTTGAAAGATAAACAGGTATCCCTTATCCGCTCTGAGGAAGGAGTGGCGCGAACTGCTTTTTTTAATTCCTACCATGTCCTGGATATGTATTTTGAAGAGTTGACCTGGAAAACTGATGAGCCTCAAATTCAATTGAAAATGTTATTTGGTAATACTCAGGGAGAAGCTGATTTTGAATCTGACAATTTTTTTAAAATAGGACGTTATGAACAGCTTCAGGGAATGGATGGCGTGAATCCATTATTAATGATTAAGAATTATGTAAAGTCGATTTCTGATCTGCGTGAATTTTACGTAAGTGATTTGGCAAAATACATGCACATAACCTCTGATCAGTTACGCCCTTTGCTGGTTCGTCTCGCTACTATGGGTTTTCTAAGTTATGATACAGAGAAAGATAAGCTCCTTATAAAGGATCGTTTATTTTTATACCTGACAGACCGTGCAGGTAAATCCGATTATGATGTGATTAATTTTCATTCCGTTTTACCAAACCAGGCAAATGGACTTCTGAATCTTCTTAACTATGAGCTAACGCTCAAAGGTGTTTCCTCCATTTTATTAAGTGATTCACAAAATGTGGTGATCTATCCGAAAGATCAGCAGGTTATTATAAGAAAGAACCGTGATTTTACATTTGCCGGTCGCATACACGCCGGTCGTTTCGATTTTTATGGCAAACAGTTTGCCTTTAAATACGATGCTTTTAAAATTGACATAACGGATGCAGATTCCCTTCGGATGGCGGTGAAATCGCGTGAGCCGGACGAACGGGGAGAATTCCCCTTAGTGAAAGTTAAATCCGTCATTGAGCACATCAATGGAGATTTAATGATTGATGAACCAAAGAATAAGTCAGGGTATAAGAACTTTTCCGAATATCCGATATTTCACAGTAATAAGGATTCTTACGTATACTATCAAAAAAGATCCATTCAGAAAGGAGTATATAACAAAGATAAATTTTACTTCCACCTGGAGCCATTCACCCTTGACAGCCTGGATAATTTCTCTAATTCAGGATTGAATTTTTCGGGCGATTTTGTGTCCGCAGGAATTTTCCCCCAATTCAAAGAAGCGATCAAATTGCAAAAGGACTATTCCCTGGGTTTTTCACGTCCGACCCCGGCGGAGGGATATGCTCTTTACGGTGGCAAAGCCAAATTTAACGACACGATTATGCTGAGTAATGAAGGTCTGAAAGGAAATGGACTAATCAATTATGTTACCTCTACATCCCGATCACACGATTTTACATTCTTTCCGGATTCAATGAATGGAGTGGCTCAGAGCTTCAATGTAAAAGAAAGCAAACAAGGGAAAATAGAATTTCCGCAAGTTGCCGGGGATACCGTCTATGTCCATTGGAGACCTTATAAAGATATTATGCAGATTTTTTCCAGGAAAACCCCTTTTTCGTTTTACAACGGACAGGCAACATTTGTCGGCCGATATGATCTGGCACCTGAATTGCTTTCGGGTAAAGGCAAGGTTAGTTTTCAAAAGGCAGAACTCGAGGCAAATCTTATCCGGTTTAAACAAACGGCCTTTGACTCCGATACAGCCGATTTTCGGTTGCATTCCCTGGAAGAATCGGCTTTGGCATTTTCCACCAACAACGTAAATGCGCATGTTGATTTTGCCAAACGGGAAGGCCAGTTTAAAAGTAATGGCAAAGGATCAGTTGTGAAATTTCCTGTCAATCAATACATCTGTTTTATGGAGAGCTTCAAGTGGTTCATGGATAGGAGCGATATCGAACTGGGAGGAGGAGATAAGAATAAAGCCGGAGCAACCGATCTGGACTTACAAGGCCCTGAATTTATCTCCACTCATCCCAAGCAGGACTCGTTGCGCTTCAATGCCCCAAGAGCCAAATACGATTTAAAAAACTACATTATTACCGCAATGGATGTTAAATTCATAAATGTCGCAGATGCCCGTGTGTCACCTGATTCAGGGAAAGTAATTATACGTAAAAATGCTGTGATGGAAACCCTGAAAAATGCAAAAATACAGGCAAATACAGTGACCAGATACCATAGCATCTACAATGCGAATGTCAATATTTTCGCACGTAAGAGTTATTCGGGCTCTGGTTATTACGATTATGTAGATGAATTGAAAAAAATACAGCCAATCTATTTCAGTAACATTACCGTGGATACCACTTATCAGACCTATGCAGAAACTAAAATAGAAGATTCTGCCCAATTTATGCTGAGTCCTAATTTCGAATACAGAGGGAAAGTAAAACTACAGGCGACCAATCATTTTTTGACTTTTACGGGCGCTACCCGTATTCAACATAATTGTGATGCGGTTAAAAGGACTTGGTTCAGGTTCTCTGCAGAGATTGATCCTGGTAAAATATTAATTCCTGTCACGAAAGGTGTTACCGACGAGATGGGAAGTAAGCTGGGTGTAGGTATATTGTTAAGCAATGATTCTACGCATATTTATTCCGCGTTCCTTTCGGGGAAATTTGGAAGGGGCGATTCTGCAGTCTTGAATGCGGATGGGTTTTTGTTTTACGATAAAAACGCGAAGGAGTATAAAGTAGCAAGCAAAGAAAAACTCGTGGAGCGTAACCTCGTTGGGAATTATGTGAGTTTAAATATTGACAAGTGCCTGATATATGGCGAAGGAAAAATAAACATGGGGACGGATTTAGGCCAGGTGAAAACGGAAACGGTTGGCAATGCGCAACATTTTTTGATTCCGGATTCAACTTTCTTTGACCTGATGATGACCGTTGATTTTTTCATTGACGATGGAGCCATAGACAAAATGGCGGAATCGCTTAATGCAATAGCCGATCTTAAACCAGTGGACTTTTCAAGATCAACGTATGAAAAAGGGTTACGGGAAATTTTAGGCAAAGAAAAGGCCGATAAATTAATATCCCAGATAAATTTATACGGAACATTCCGGAAATTTCCAGATGAATTGAAAAAAGTTTTCTTCTTTACGGATTTGAAAATGCGTTGGAATTCCCGGACCCGTTCGTATGTTTCACAGGGGAAAATAGGTGTTGGTAATATCGGCAAAGTCCAGTTAAATAAATACCTGACAGGGAAGGTTGAATTAATGAAAAAAAGAGGAGGAGATGTATTAAACATTTATCTTGAAGGAGATAATAATACCTGGTATTATTTCAATTATGTCAGGGGACTTATGCAGACGATTTCTTCCAACGAGAATTTTAATAACGTAATCAAAGAACTGAAACCCGATAAACGACAGCTGAAAACGGAAAGGGGTACATCTCCATATGTCTATAATTTATCGACGATACGTAAAAAAGATGATTTCCTGAAAAAATCGGGTGCCAACTCAGAAGAATAGATGTCACAATCACTGCAGATAACAATACTCGTGATCGCCTATATGATAGGATCTATACCATCTGCCGTGTGGATAGGAAAATTGTTTTACAATATTGATGTACGCGAATACGGAAGTGGAAATGCCGGCGCCACCAATACGTTCCGCGTTCTTGGTAAAAAGGCAGGCATTCCTGTTTTAATAATCGATATATTAAAAGGCTTTGCTGCTGTTCAGTTGCCCTATCTGTCTGAATTCGTTCCGGGTTCTGTACAATTTGTAAACCTGCAGCTGGTATTGGGAGTAGCCTCCTTGTTTGGGCATATTTTTCCGGTTTTTGCATCTTTTAAGGGAGGAAAAGGCATCGCCACGCTGCTGGGAATTATTTTGGCCGTCCATCCATTTGCAGCTTTCGTTTCCATCGCTGTTTTTCTTCTTGTTTTTCTGATATCGCATTATGTTTCCTTAAGTTCCATAACGGCTGCTATTACATTTCCGATAGTAGTCATCGTTGTGTTTAAAACACAGATTCCCTCCCTCGTTATTTTTTCGATGGTAATAGCAGTACTGGTACTCATTACCCACCAAAAAAATATTGAACGTCTTTTAAGAAAAGAAGAATCCAAATCGCGTTTGGTTAAAAAAAGCAAACATGCCCAAAGTCATGACAACTAAAATTTGCTTTTTTATACTGGTATTAGTCGCCTCCCTGTTCTGGGAGGCAAAAGCTCAAAAGACATTTACAACCGAAGAAGATCTGAAAAAAGAGGCTCAGAAATTTTTTGACAATGAACAATATGCAGAGGCTTATCCTCTCTATTCCCAGTTATTAAGCGTTTATCCCAAAGATCCTAATTACAATTATCGTTTTGGTATTTGTATGCTCTATGCCAGTGATGATAAAGAAAAGCCCATTAGCTATCTGGAATATGCCTCCAAACAGCCCGATGTTGAAAAAGCTGTTTTTTTCTTTCTTGGGAAAGCATATCATTTAAATTATCGTTTCGACGATGCCATTAATGCTTTCAATCGTTTTAAAAAAGAAGCGTCCGCTTATCAACAGAAAAAATTACAGGTCGATAAACAAATTGAAATGTGCAGGGATGGAAAAACACTATTGAAAAACATCACCGACCTGGATGTTTTGGATAAAAAACGTCTAAGCGATAAGGAATTTTTCAGGTCATACGACCTTAGCACCATTGGAGGAAAGTTACTTATCAAGCCGGAGGATTTTCAATCATCACTGGATAAAAAAGCAAAAGAACAATCGATTATTTATCTGGCTAAAAATAACAATCAGATTTATTACTCTAGTTATGGAACCGATGCTAAGAATGGGAAGGACATTTATACGGTAAAAAAACTGGCAAATGGAGAATGGAGCGGACCCTCCAATCTGGGAACAAATATCAATACCGGGGAAGATGAAGATTACCCATTTCTGCACCCTAATGGCAAAGTGCTTTATTTCTGTTCCAAAGGGCATAATAGTATGGGTGGATACGATATTTTTAAATCAAATTGGGATGAACAAACAAAATCCTGGGGTCCGGCTGTCAATATGGATTTTGCGATCAATACTCCAGATGATGATATTCTGTATGTGACCGATTCACTCGAAAAAACGGCTTGTTTTTCTTCCAGGCGTTCCAGTCCCTCAGGAATGATTGATGTATACAAAATCAATACGGAACGAAGACCGGTTGAACTTGCGCTCATTAATGGTACAATGGGTAAAGATCCCGATGGAAAGGTGTTAAAATCAAAAATAACAGTTAAGAATGCGGGTACAGGAGAATTGTTGGGGACATTTGCAAGTGATCCTGAAACAGGGCAATACAACCTGAACACTCCTGGTGGGGCCAAACTATTGCTAACAGTTGAAAGCGAAGGTTATCCGACACAATCGGAAGTTGTCGTATTGCCCCAGCAACAAGTGTTTAAACCTTTCCGGCAAGAAATAACGTATGAGGGTAAAACAGAAAAGTTAATGATCAAGAACTTTTTTGATGAGTCCGTTGATGATAATAATTATTTACTGGCACTCAATTTTATAAAAGAAAAAGCAAAAATGGAAGTAAATGCCAGTGAAATCCTAACGAAGGATGTCACAGCTGTTTCAACTGCTCCACAAGATTCTAAAAATGATTCGGTTTCCGGAAGTACTTCAGAAATCAAACCTTCCGGTAGCATTTCGAATACGGAGCTCATTAAAATTGCCTACGATGATGCAGCAGACGCACAAAAAGAAGCAAAAGAGATGAAGGCTCAGGCGGATCAGGCCCTGGCGTATACGAATCAGAAAAATCAGGAGGCCCAGGCAAAATATACGGATGCCGATGCTGCTGCGAGACAGGGAGATACAGACAATGCAGCTGAGCTAAGGAAGGAAGGGGACAGAATTTCTCGTGAAACAGTGGCATCCTTTAATCTTGCCAACAGGTTGGAAAGTGACGCTTCTGTAAAACAAGATGAAGCCGATATTTCACAGGACTATGCGAAAGAACTGGAGGCTGCCTCCAAATCTAATTCTGTTGATGCATTGAAACAGCTGGAAGAACAAAAAAAACGGATCGAACGTTTTAGTCAAAAACCCAAAGGGACGGATAATGCCTATAACAGCATTAAACTCGATGCGGATAACAAGCAAAAAGAAGTGGACCGGACAAAACAGGAATCGGAATCCTTACAAAAAGAAATAAATGGTTTGACAGAGGAAATAAAAAAAGCAAAAGAGGACATTAATTCAACCGGGAATGATCAGTTAAAAGAAGGATTAAAAGGTCAGGAAAAAGATTTGGAAGAAGAAAGAACAAAAAAACAGTCAGAGCTAAGTGCGAATGACGCAAAAATAGCCCCTCTTGAAAAAGAAGCAGCTAATCTTAAAAACGAAGCTGAATTGGTCAATGCTGTCATCTCCCAGATCAAGACCGGAACGGAAATACCTGTCAATGTAACATCCATCGACAAACAAAAGTTACTGGAGCAGGTAAATGGGTATAAGATGAAAGAGGTGCCGGTAATTCCAATAGCTCCAGCAATACCGGCGGCAGGATCAAAAGATAGTACAACCATTTCAAATGCCTCCGTTTCTGCCGTTCCGGATACATCCTTCCATGCGAGCTATGATAGGAAATACAACAGCAGGTTACAGGAAGCAAATGATATCATGGACGGTTATACCAGGGAAACGACCAAAGCCGATTATTATAAAAACTGGTCGGATTCCATTAATGCAGCTATTGCTGTAAAAAAAACAGAGCTGAAGAAAACGAAGGATGAGGAAAAGAAGAAAATTTTGGAACAAAACATAATCCGGCTGGAGGGAGAGTCACAAGAGAAACAACAATTAGCTGAAAAATCGAAAACAGCGGCTAAAGCAGTTATTTCCGGAGGAGCAATTACCCTGAGCAATGTGCCTTCTTCGAATAATCCGGCAAATACGGGTATTTCCGCGCCTAAAGATACGTTGAATAAAATAGCTGTCGTAAACTTGAATTCCCCGGATCGGACTATCTCCGGTGCTCCTAAAGATACGTTGAATAAGATTTCTATAACTGCTATGTCCAAAGACACTGTGAATAAAACGATTGTCAACTCAGGCAGTTCTACTCCCCCTGTTACCATAGCTCAGCAAACTAGTTCCCCTCCCGGTCCCACGGATATGGTGATTCAATCAACACGCAAAGAAGCCGATGACCTGAATGCTGAGGCAGCATCGCTTCGAAGTGAGGCATACACAAAAGCAGATCCGGCAGAACGGGAAGACGGCTTGAAAAAAGCCGGAGATATAGAAGTTCAGGCGATGCAGAAGCAGCAGGAATTTTCAGATCTGCTGGCAAAATCCGAATTGGAAAAATATACTCGGAACAATGAGCAAATTGCAGCATACGCAAAGGCACTGATCAACAATTCTTCCGATGATATTTCCCGGGCTGATATGTTAAAAGATGAATCCGGCTATTATTTTGATTTGACCCAAAAATACCGCACAGCAGCAAATGCAGCAACATCCTTTTCAAGTCGTCAGGATGCCTTGGACAAAGCCGGTGAAAACGAAAAGATAGCTTTTGAAAAGCAATCCAAGGCCATGGAATTATATTTGAAATTTAAGCCTGATCTGACGAATATTTCAGTTCAGGCTGCTCCGGTTCCTGCTGTTGCAACGCAAGTTACTCCAGTTCCAGCTACTCCGGTTCCGGCGGTTTCAACCCAAGTTACTCCAGTTCCTGCTGCTGCAACGCAAGTTACTCCAGTTCCAGCTACTCCGGTTCCGGCGGTTCCAACGCAAGCTACTCCAGTTCCTGCTTCTCCTCAAGTCCAGGCTACTCCAGTTCCTGCTTCCCCTCAAGTCAAGGCTACTCCAATACAAGCTGCTCCGGTCCCTGCTACCGCTACTCCAGCTCAGACTATTCCGACCCGAGTGACTCCGGGTTCAGTTCAAACTACAAAGGAATACAAGACCTACGCCGCTTTAAAATCTCAATCTGATTCAGCAACCGAAATCGCGCAATTTGATTATAAGGTGGCAGAAGCCTATCACAAACAGGCAATGACAAGTAAGCAAGCCGGCTCTGACAGTATGAAAGCAGAAGGACTTGTTTTTCAGCGCAAGGCCGATTCCATTAACTTAGCTGGGAAAAATGCAGAAGATGTTTCAAAAACCAAATTGACAGAATCCGAGTTGTACCTGCATTCCCTGGATAAGAAAATTTCCGGGCAAATTTTCCTGGCGATGAACGGAAAAGAACCATCCAGCGCTCCCCTTGTAGCAAAAAAAATTGTAAAACCATCTGACAAACAAGCTATTCATAAAGAACCTGTACCTGAGGGAATCACGTTAAGTAAAGAAGAAGTCTATTCTCCGAAACATCCGATACCCATTGACCCTGAAATGCCGGAAGGACTCTATTTTAAAGTACAAATCGGAGCATTCAAAAAACCTATCCAGCAAAGTTTATTTAAAGGGATGAATCCCCTAAACGGCGAAACAACTCCATCGGGTGTTATACGCTATACAGCCGGTTTGTTTAAAGAGGTTTCTCCAGCCAACACTGCGAAAGATAAAATAAAAGGCTTAGGTTACCGGGATGCATTTGTTGTCGCCTTTTACAACGGAAAGCGTATCTCTTATGATGAAGGACTTGCCCTGTTGAAACAGGGAATTTCGGCTTCCGAACCGGTTCTGGTAAAAAAGGAAGCGCATTCGACAAATGAAATTAGTAAGGTTAATCCGACCGAAAACCGCACTAAAAAAACAGAAAGCTTCAATAACAATCCGGAAACGACTATTGTTAAAACAACGGATATAGCAACGGTTACCGGATTAGTGTATACCATTCAGGTGGGCGTTTATTCGAAGCCCGTTTCTGCAGCCCAGCTTTTTAATATAGGTTCTCTTTATACGGAAACAATGAATAATGGATTTAAGCGTTATACTTCAGGAGCTTATACAGATATCAACGAAGCGATGAAGGCCAAAGAGGAAATTGTTTCAAAGGGTATAAAAGATGCATTTATAATCGTATTTAAAGATGGAAAACGTATGACCGGTAATGACGTAGCTGCGACCAGTCGGACGCAAACAAGTACCGGCAAACCAGATAAAACGGAAAGAATTGTACCACAGGATATAATCTTTAAAGTTCAATTGGGGGCATACAGGGGGGAGGTACCAATTGCCGTTGCGAATAAAATCATTGCAATCGCTTCCGGCGGTGTTAACATCAGCAAAGATGAAAGTGGCATGACGCTTTATACTATTGGGAACTATAAAACATACGCAGAAGCAGTGAAAATGAAGGATCAATTGGTAAGCGAGGGGCTTTCGGATAGTTTTGTTGTTGCATATAATAAAACGGAAAGGCTGGACGTTGAAGAAGCAAAGCGAATTTTAAATAAATAACACGATCATGTTGAATACCCTTATTGAAACCCGGGAAGAAGTAAAAAACGATCTTAAATCCAGAAGGAAAGAGCAGAAGGATTTGATTGTTTACAATGATGATGTGAATACCTTTGATTTTGTAATCGATTGTCTGATCAGCATTTGCCGGCACGACAAGCTCCAGGCCGAACAATGCACGCTGTTGGTGCATTACAAAGGGAAGTGTTCTGTGAAACGCGGTCCATTTAATGAATTGGAGGCTTTGTGCGTGGCACTTCTGGATAAAGGCCTTTCGGCGACTATAGAATAGTCAGAAGATTCGTTATTTTCCCTGCTTTATCAGGCTGAGGACCCTTTCCACATCCTCCGGAACATCAATGCAATGACTTTCGTGCTTTGTTACGACTGTCTTTATTTTGTATCCATGTTCCAGCCAACGCAATTGTTCCAATGATTCTGCTTTTTCCAGGGAAGAAGGTTTCAGGCGGGTGATTTTTTCCAATACGTCAGCCCGGTAAGCATACATGCCGACATGCCGGTAATAAGTAAAGTGTTTGTGCCATTCCTGCCGATCAACATTTTTAAAATAAGGTATGACCATGCGACTGAAGTAAAGCGCTTCCATCTGTTTGTTGACGACCACTTTCACTTCCCCTTCCTGGAATAAAAGTTCATAAGAATCCACAGGAATAACAAGGGTCGCCAGTTCTGTTTGTTTATCCATTAATGCGTCAGCCAGCAGATCTATTTGTGAAGGATCTATAAAAGGTTCATCTCCCTGAATATTGATAAGGTGACTGAAAGAGCCTGTCGTTTTTTCCAATGCCTCCAGGCAGCGATCTGTTCCGCTAGGATGATCCGAATGCGTCATCACATATTCTCCGCCAAATCGTTTTACATGATGAGCGATACGTTCATCATCCGTTGCGACGACAACCTTTGTTAATTTTTTTGATTTCATGGCCTGCCCGTATACCCGTTGGATCATGCTTTTACCCTGGATGTCAATGAGAGGTTTTCCAGGGAATCGGGAAGAAGAATAACGTGCCGGGATAACGCCTAGTATCATACTTGTTTTAACTCAACAATTGTTTCCTTCTGAAGAGTATAGAAGCTGGTCGGTATCAGGTTCCGAAGGGCTATGTACTTTTTATAAGAAGAAGAAAAATTCATACGTTCCAGGATTACCTGGTCGTAAATTCCTTGCAGGCCGATCATCAATTCGCAAGCTTCCCGTACTGCAAAATTTCCTGATTCATTAGCAGTAATATAATCTGCCAATTTGTTCTTCTTTACAAAGTGATTGAAAAGGGGATTGGCCTTGCGAGGGATAAAAATCCTTAACCCGACTGCTTTTGCAACAGAAAGATCCAGCACATCATCAAATACAAAGGCAATTTCAGATGCCTTAACCGTATGATAAGCACAAAAATGCGCAAGCGCTTCTGTCTTATTGGAAATTTTAGAATAACAGGACGTAAAATGCTCCCGTTCACTCAAATGATGAGCTGCGCTGTTTCGTTCACCCGACAAGATGGCGGTAAGGGGTAACTTATTTGTATTCATCCAGTAAGCAAAACGCAAAAGATTGGTTCCCATGGAATCAATTTCAGTGAAAGAACTGCTCCCTTTTTCGTCTTTTTCACCGGTGTTGAAAATACCGTCCCAATCAAAAATATAGGCTTTTATGTTTTTCAGTTTGGCAGAAATTCCCGCAGGACTTGTAATGAACCTTCCGCCATTTTGTGAAAAGAGTTTTTTTATTTCTTCCGGTTTGCGCAAATTTTATTTTTCGTATTCCGTTTGGAAGCTGTTATAATTTTATCCTTTAAGATCCTGAATGTCCAGCATGCCAATGGGCTTTCCCTTGCTGCTCACAAGAATTGTATCCACTTTTGTTTTTTTAAACAGGTCGGCGGCTTCATTTAACAGAAGGTCAGCATCAACCGATATCGGAGGGTGGTAGGAAAAATCTCCCATTTTTTTGTTCAGGAAATCTTTTCCTCCTTTAGGTAAAGCTCTCCTTAAGTCTCCATCCGTAAAAACACCTTTTAAGGAACCATCTTTATTGACAACTGTAATACATCCGAATCCGTACTCGGTCATTTTAACGATGGCGTCGCCCAGTTTGGTGTCTGTTTTAACAATCGGGTTTATCCCATTTATGGCCTCCCGGACCCGAACTGTCATCAATCGGGTATCCGTTATAAATTGCTCCGTTCCCAATGTTGTGAAATTGTTCTCCGTCAGCGATTTCAAAATTTTAAGCGGAACCGTGATCGTGTGAACTCCTATATTAATGGCATTTCTCACATGCTCACTGGTGCGAACAGAAGAGAACATGATCTTGGTAGAATAATTATAATAATTAACGGCATCCACACATTGTTCAACCAATGTTAAAGCATCATGCCCCTGGTCCTGCAGACGTCCAACAAGTGGACATACATAACTGGCTCCGGCCTGCATAGCCATATAGGCTTGTTGAAGGGTATACACTAAATGCACGTTCACCAGATAGCCCTTGTTGCGTAATAGTTTACAGGCCCTTACACCTTCCAGGGATACCGGTATTTTAAAAACTGTTTTTTTAGGATCCAGGCCCAACTTCAACAGACGTTCCGCTTCTTTTAAAACATCTTCCGCCTTATCACCAAGCGCTTCAATCTGTAATACCGGTACCATTTTGGATAGTTTAACAATGGTAGCATCGATATTGCTGATCCCTTCCCGTTGCATGAAAGTCGGGGTTGTAGTCAAGCCGTTCAGAAAGCCGAGTTTAAAGCCTTCTTCAATTTCTTTCAGGTTAGCCGAATCAAGATAAAGTTCCATAGGTATTTTTTAAGAGAGAAAAATAAAAGTTTAAAAGTAATAATTTATACCGACATCAGTTCCGTCCGGATTTGCCGCTAATTATTTTCTATATTTTACTTCCGTAGCATGTAATTCTATTAAAGGTTTTAAAAATTCTTCCAGGTCATACACACATAGCTGACTTGCGGCATCACACAAAGCTTTCGCAGGTTCCGGGTGTGTTTCAACAAAAATACCATCTACTCCTGATGCAATCCCCGCTCTCGAAAGTACCGGAAGAAATTCCCGGGCCCCGCCTTTTACGTCCGCACTGGGTATGCCATATTTGCGGATGCAATGCGTAACATCAAAAACAACCGGGTATCCCAGGTTGTTCAAATGATAAAAGGCACGGGGATCCACAATCAGATCGTTGTATCCGAACGTATAGCCCCTTTCTGTGAGAATGACCTGATCGTTGCCGGCATCTATGCACTTTTGAAGTGGATGCTTCATGTTGTCGGGGGCCAGAAATTGTCCGTGTTTGATATTAACGACCTTCCCCGTTTTGGCCGCCGCAACCAATAAGGTAGACTGCATGCAGAGATAAGCGGGTATCTGTAATACATCACAAACTTCAGCAGCAGGAGCTGCTTGCTCTGGATAGTGAATGTCAGTTAAAACCGGAAAGCCGAATTGCTCTTTTACTTTGGCCAATAGTTGAACTCCTTTAGCAAGTCCTGGTCCATCGTAATACTTCAAGCTGCTGCGGTTATCCTTTTGGAAAGAAGATTTGTAGATGGCCTTAATTTTCAGGCGTTCCGAAACCTCTTTTATTTTTTCGGCCGTTTTCATCATGATCAACTCATCCTCAATCACGCAGGGACCCGAGATGAGAAATAATTCAGTACTTCCACAATCTACAGCGCCAACTTTAATAATTTTCTTCATGCCAAAAGCTTATAACCGTTTGTACAAATTCTTAATAAGGTCAATCGTAATTTTTTCTTTCCAGTCCGTTCCGACCGCGTGCATCCACATATGGGGCAGATTATAGGCGACGTGTGCCATTTCGGTCAGTTGTTCTTCCGTCCAGTCTTTTGAAATATTTTGTGGCAATGTGATCTGATGTTTAAGAAGCATCTGTCTGAACTCGTTCACGCCTTCCGGGTAATAATCTTCGAGATGATTAAAGGCCAGGCAATTGGCATAGCAATGACGGGTTCCCAGAATTTTCGAAAGCCCGTAAGATAAAGCATGGCAAACACCTACTTCGGAATAAGTCAGACTCAGTCCTCCCATTAAAGAAGCGATCATGAGTTTTTCATCGTTAGCTGCGTTTTGTCCGCAGCCTTCAAGGATAAATACTTCCCGGCAAAGTTTCAGGGATTGTTCAGCATAGGCATGACTGAATGCATTGTTCAATTTTCCATTTTCCGATTCGATGCAGTGAATATAAGTATCCATTCCTGTATAAAACCACCAATATGAAGGTACACTTGCAATCAGATCCGGATCAAGTATCACCTGATTAAACACGGTCCAGTCACATTTCAGTCCCAGTTTTTTTTCAGGACCTGTCAATACGGCGGTCATAGAACATTCAGCGCCGGTTCCGGAAATGGTTGGTACTCCCAGGTGGTAAATCCCCGGTTTTTTAATAAGATTTAATCCCTGGTATTTTGTCGAAGAACCCTCATTGGTGAACATTAAGGAACTAGCCTTGGCAATATCCATAATACTGCCTCCCCCTATGCCGACAATGCCCGAAGGAAGCCCTTTTTCCCGTAAAATACGATCACGCAGTGTGTCGATTTGTTCTGTGGTAGGTTCACAGGGATCAACATCAATAAATAGCAGGACATCTTCCTGTCTAAGTGGGATTCTTTTTTCTAGCGCTTTGTCTTTAAAGAACTGATCGACAATAAATAAGAAAAAACGATCATTTTCTGTACGTTTTTCTGCCAGAATTGAATCCAGTTGATCAAAACTGCCCCGACCATAAACGGTCTTATCGATATTCTTAAAATTTTTATGCAAATTTAAGCCGTTATGGGTTTCAAAGCCTTATGAACACAGGCAGAAATTTTTGCAGCAAGATCCTTCAATTCCTGTTCCGTCCAGGTGCACCGGATTCCAAAAGAAATTAATTTTCCGATAACTTCCTGCGATTCAGGTAGCTGAAGCTTTTTGTAATCCTGTGGCAGGGGAACCAGTTGCGCAGTAAGTTTCGAGGCAGTCCTCATTTCCTTCAAATGGTCCCATTGATTAATAAAATGATACATATTCAGGAACCAATAATTAAATCCTCCAACGTTTGCTTTGTTTAGCTCTTCAACCGTTCGTTTCGCAGCCTCCGTATCCGGCAAAAATACATTTAAAAAAGTGGCGGAATCTCCAGCCGGGTCAGGCAACCGGCTAAAACGGATGCCCGGAATTTCAGATAAGGCGTTCATCAAAAACGCTTTGTTGAAACGGTTTTTTTTAACAATCATAGGCACTCTGCGCGTTTGAGCAACACCCACTGCGGCATTCAGTTCACTTATGCGATAATTGAAGCCCAATATAGGATGTTGTTCCATTCCCCGGTTAGCCCCCTTATGGTCATGTCCATGATCAGAATAAGTTTCTGCAAGCTGATAAGCTTTTTCGTCATTTGTCACCAGCACGCCCCCTTCGCCGGCAGTAGCAATCTTGAAAAAATCAAATGAATAACTTCCCGTTTTGCCAAACAAGCCGACCTGTTTCCCTTTATAAGATGCTGCAAAAGCCTGACCGGCATCTTCTACCAAAATAATCCCCTGTCTTTTACAAACATTCAGGATAGCATCCATGTCCGCCATTCCCCCACACATGTGAACCAGGCAAACAGCTTTCGTTTTTGGAGTAAGAACCTTTTTGATACCCTCGGCACTCAGGCAGAGGGTTTCATCAATTTCGGCAAATACGGGAATCGCCCCGATAAAAAGAACCGCTTCGATGGAAGCAATGAAGGTAAAAGGAGGTACAATGACTTCATCGCCAGCGCCAATCCCTGCTGCTGCAAGTGCTGTGGCAATTGCCGTTGATCCGCTTGAAACCGCATGAGCGTAGGTGGCACCCGTTATTTTTTTTACTTCTTCTTCAAATTCACGGGCTTTCCAATGATTATGGCGCAGTGTATCATGATTGTAACGCATTAATATTCCCGTTTGCATCACATCATTTACTTCTTTTCGTTCCTCTTCTCCAAAAAGTTCTGTTCCTGGCATATTCTGATTTTTTATAGGAACAAAGATAGTAATATAGTGCCAGTTTGACATATATTTGTCAATGGCATGGGTATTGACCTTTTCGATTTTATAAGGTATTAATCAGATAGATTATGAACGCAGGTTTCGACAGTGTAATGATGAGTTTAACACAGGTGATTGACGATGAGACGGAATTTATTCCATTGTTAACCTCTGAGGATGAGGATGTAATGAATTCCGAAAAGGTTCCGGATAGCTTAGCGATACTTCCTCTGAGGAATACGGTTTTATTTCCGGGAGTTGTTATTCCGATAACAGTCAGCAGGGACAAATCCATCAAATTAATCAAGGAAGCATTTAAAGGAGGTCGGATTATTGGTGTAGTCGCGCAAAAAAATGATAAGGTCGAAGAACCCTTGCTGGAAGAACTGAATAAAATCGGAACGGTTGCACAGATTCTACGTATGTTTCAGATGCCAGACGGAAATACCACCGCGATCATACGTGGTAAAAAACGTTTTGAAATAAAGGAGTTACTGGAAACAGAACCCTATTTAAAAGCAACCATTGTTCCTTTTGAGGAGGTAAAACCTGCTAAGGGGGATAAAGAATTTGAGGCACTCGTTTCCTCCGCAAAGGATCTGGCCTTGCAGGTGATAAAGCTTTCTCCTCACATTCCGTCGGAAGCAGGGTTTGCTATCCGCAATATAGAAAGCCCATCTTTCCTTGTGAATTTCATTTCTTCTAATATGAACGCTTCCGTGGCAGAAAAGCAAAAAATGCTGGAACTCGCCGATCTGAAGCAGCGCGTAAGCTTTTTGTTGGAATTACTTACAAAAGAGCAGCAAATGCTGGAGCTGAAAAACCAGATTCAGACAAAGGTAAAAAGTGATATAGACCGTCAGCAACGCGAATATTTTCTGCAGCAGCAGATGAAAACCATACAGGAGGAGCTCGGCGAAAGTGGAAATGAGCAGGAGATAAATGAATTACATAAGCGTTCCAAAGAAAAGAAATGGAGTAAAGAGGTGGCTAAAACTTTTCAAAAAGAAATCACCAAACTGGAACGAATGAATCCAAATGCAGCGGAGTATTCCGTGCAAATGAACTACTTGGAATTATTGCTTGATCTGCCTTGGGACACTTATAGTGCAGATAAATTTGATTTGAAAAAAGCTTCGAAAATTCTGGACCGTGACCATTACGGTTTAGAAAAAGTCAAAGAACGTATCCTGGAACATTTAGCTGTTCTCAAGCTTAAAGGTGATATGAAAGCTCCTATTATTTGTTTGTATGGCCCTCCGGGTGTAGGTAAAACTTCCTTAGGAAAGTCCGTTGCAGAAGCGCTTGGCAGAAAATATGTTCGAATGTCATTAGGAGGATTAAAAGATGAATCAGAGATACGCGGCCATCGTAAAACATACATTGGTGCTATGCCCGGCCGTATTTTACAGAATATCAAAAAATCTGGCACTTCGAACCCCGTATTTATATTAGATGAAATAGATAAGGTAGGTAATGATTTTCACGGTGATCCTTCTTCTGCTTTACTGGAAGTATTAGATCCCGAACAGAACAGCACATTTTATGATAATTACATTGAATTGGATTACGACTTATCGAAAGTAATGTTTATTGCAACCGCCAATTCCCTTAGTACCATACAGCCTGCCCTCCGTGACCGCATGGAAATTATTGAAGTGAGTGGTTATACGGTAGAGGAAAAGATTGAAATCGCCAAGCGACACTTGTTACCTAAACAACTGAAAGAACATGGTGTAAAAGACAAACAACTTTTTTTGAATGAAAAGGTCATCGAAAATATAATTGAAAACTATACCCGTGAATCGGGGGTGAGAGGCCTGGAGAAGCAAATTGCAAAAACCGTACGCAATGCGGCAAAAAGCATTGCTATGAATGAAAAATACAAACAAAGCCCGCAGGAATCCGATCTCGTAAAGATATTAGGGCCTGCCCATGAAAAAGACAAATACCAGGGGAATGATGTAGCGGGAGTTGTGACAGGTCTGGCCTGGACTCCTGTAGGAGGAGATATTTTGTTTATCGAAACAAGCCTGAGTCGGGGCAATGGAAAGTTAACCCTGACGGGTAACCTGGGCGAAGTCATGAAAGAAAGCGCCACCATCGCATTGGAGTATCTAAAATCACATGGAAGCCTTTTAAAGCTCGACCCTAAGGTTTTTGAACAATGGAACGTTCACATTCACGTACCGGAAGGGGCAACACCCAAAGATGGGCCAAGTGCGGGTATCGCTATGTTAACCGCCTTAGCCAGTGCATTCACACAACGCAAAGTGAAAAAAGAAATAGCCATGACAGGGGAAATTACCTTACGGGGAAGGGTCTTAGCGGTAGGTGGGATCAAGGAAAAGATCCTGGCGGCCAAGCGTGCTGGCATCCGGGAGATTATTTTGTGTAAAGAAAATCAAAAAGACATTCAGGAAATAAAGGCAATTTATCTGGAAGGCCTGAAATTTCATTATGTTGAAAAAATGATAGATGTGGTAAAACTGGCTTTGCTCAATGAAGTAGTGAAGGATGCTGTAAATTTAAAAGTCGTGAAGAGCAGAGCCGCGAAATAAAATGACTTGTCGTTTATTTTTGCAATTTGGTTTTTGGAAAAAAGCTGTACCCCAATAATTTCAGGATAAAATAGCTGAGTGAGAGAAGAATGAAAATATAAGGAGATAATCCGAAAATCAATAGTGTCCAGCCTGTACGCGTATTATTATAGGTCAATGCATCACTTTGATTTTCAAAATCGTTCGTTAACATCGTCAGTAAATCTTGTTGCAATCCCTGATAGGTATCCAGTACAGGTCTCAATACATTTCTCCGATAATCGAGTAAATCGTCCTTACTTTTTTCCTTAGCGGCTAATAATTGCAGGTATTCTGTGTAATTTTTTTTGTAGGCTGCATTGGCCTGAAGTATTTTTTGAACAAGATCCTGTTCTTCCTTATTGGAATTAGCAAAGGAGGTCTTAATGGAGTTAATATCTTCTTCATTCTTTTTGATCCCTTCCGCCAGTTTTTGCCTTTATTTCACAGGTTTTGCAATTTTTTCATGCACGAAAAATCGATCGTCAATACAGTGAAATTATCAGCTCAA
>JABDFG010000023.1 GCA_013286655.1 Bacteroidota bacterium | reverse complement strand
AAATATGAATAAGTCCGCCAGCAACACAATTAATTAGGAACCATGTGAAATTCCTTCTTATCACTACCGTCTATATAATAATACCAAAATTCAGCTTGCTCCAATTTTAGAATTACCAATGTATACGTGCCCTGATTGCTTATGCCATTCAATTGAATGTTGCTTTGATTATCCGCCCACCCCCACGTACCAGTCCCGGACAAAACTCCCCATGAATAAGAGTAGCCACCATTTTTTGTATACGTTTCGGAATAACCTCCATATGAAGAAGTATTGTCAGTACCATTTTTCTGATAACTGCTTACTTTCCAGGTTTGTGCCACTCTTTCCGTTCTTGACCGAAAACTGATAAGCGGACCATCGGGGTACTTTCGACAACTTTGAAAGGTTGGAATTACTGCTCCTGCTAACAGGAAGGTCAAAATCAATGTTCTAAGTTTCATTTTTAATACATTTCATTTATTACTATCGTTCCTGATTTATAAATCAGAAATTATCCTTTGTATTTGTTCTTTTGTCTTACCAAGTTTAGATTGAAGTCTACCCAGCATCTCATCTCCCTTACCCTCCACAAATAGCAAATCACTGTCTGTCAGCATAGCAAATTTTTGCTTCAACTTTCCTTTTACCTCGTTCCAGTTTCCAGCTAATTCAGTTAAATTCCCCATGAGTGTTTAATTAAGTTTTTCAGCAACAAATGTCCGAAACTAAGGACCAATGGAAATTACATGACGGCAGGAAAAAGTTATATAATTCACAGGTGCAGTTAAATTCAGGGGCAGCAAGAGTATATCAGATTCAAGCGCCGAAGGGAGGAGAAGCGCATAACGTACCGAAGCTTCATTTGGCGCTATGACGACCAGTTAAAAAACAGGATTTGACGCTCCAACTAATGTTAAGAATTCCTGTTTAGGCGGGACTTCAGGGACGCTTAATTTAAGTTGTTCCTGAAAGTGTTTAAAGCTGGGCAATTCCAATAGAATTTTCTGTATTTTCTGCATTATGCCCTGCATATTCAGGTTTAGTGGTATAGGATACTTTTACGATTTTCATTTTGTCACGCACGATGATTATCGGCCCGCCAGGTTTTAACTGCTTTCTTTATGTCTGTGCTGCTAAGCTTTTCTTTTACAGCCCTTTCAGCGAGCCCCAAGAATTCTTCATCGGAAGCGAACCGCAAGCCGATAATTTGGCTTATTGTAAGGCTTTTGTCTAATAGTTTTCCTGTCAATACAAAATGCCGCAGATTTTCCTCTGCCCTTATTGCACGGTCTTGTGCTTTGAGCGAAAAAGAGCGGAAAGTAAAATAACCCGAAATAAAGGCTATACTTATTAAAACAAAGAACAAAGCATAAACCCGACCACTGCTCACTATTATGGCATGACATAGATTTGCAATTGCAAAAACAGTTAAGGTGATTACGATTATGTAGAACACATTTTGAGAACGTGTTTTCGGTGAATGAATGGTGCTGTGATTCTGAAAATTTTGTATTTCCATTTACATACGTTTTTAAAATGTAAAGGTATGGAATTACGTTCAGAAACCGATCGTGGATTATTTTTCCCAATATATTGACTATTTCTCCATCTGCCGGCTGGGTTTACAGAATGTATTTTATTCCCAAAGCTCCGAAAAGCCAATATTGGCCTATAATGGATAAAACGGACCAGGATTTTCTTTTTTGCGGCCTATCTTTTGTTTTACATGCTGATGTAATAATCATAAAAAATAAAAACTATGAACTCATTCATTTTAGGTTTCCTGGCAATTGCAGTAAATGCAACGCTAACTGTAAAATCACCTGCTTTCAAGGATAAAGATTTTATCCCATCCAAATATACTTGCGACGGGTTAAATATAAATCCTCCACTAACTATTGGGGATATTCCAAAAACAACTCAAAGTATAGCATTGGTTGTGGATGATCCGGACGCCCCCAAAGGAACTTTTGATCATTGGATAATGTGGAATATTCCACCTCTTGCTCAAATTGATGAAGGAAGCACTCCAGGTACACAGGGAGAAAATGGAAAGAAAGAGAATAAATACACAGGTCCTTGTCCTCCAAGTGGCACGCATCATTATCATTTCAAAGTTTATGCCTTGGATAGTATGCTTGATTTGCCTGTCGGAACTGACAAAAAGGCGCTTGAAAGGGCAATGAAAGGGCATATTATTGCCTTCGGTGAATTAACAGGAATGTATAAAAAACAACTCCACGCGGAAAAATAGGGGTCCTGAGTAAACCCAGTAGAACTAGTCTAAAGGTTAGCAAATCTCCCTTTTAGCCTCTTTTGATATTTTCGGGCGGAATATGCAACACATATACTGACTGGACTGTTTTTTTCTACCTCTCTTGCCTGTAACATTTTACAGTCGATTCCGTTAAATAACAAAGTGTGTTATGCTTTTAACGAGAAGGGAGGAAAATGAAATTCCTGAGTTTATTAAAAGTAGTTCTAATACTATTCGTTGTTAGTTGCAAAACTACCTATCATGGCGGCCATTTGACAAAGCACAAACAGAGTAGGCGTCCTTCCATAGACTGGCTGGACAGGTAATCTTTTAAAAAATTAAGCTATTTTTAGGTTCTGAATGATTATATCCGGATCGCCTGTGCTGTTTCCTGATATAAAAAACAAATAGAACGTAAAATGAAAATATCTTACAATTGGTTAAAAACGTATCTCAATATTAACCTGCCAGCCAAAGAGGTGTCGGAAATTCTTACAGACTGCGGACTGGAAGTAGAAGCCATCGAATTAATCAGTCCCATTAAAGGTGGATTGAAGGGTATTGTTGTTGGAGAAGTAAAAAGCAAAGAAAAACATCCTGATGCAGACCGTCTGAATATAACCACAGTTGATGTTGGGACAGGAACATTGCTGAATATTGTTTGCGGTGCGACAAATGTAGAAACAGGCCAGAAGGTTCTTGTTGCCACTATCGGCTCTTTGCTTTACCCTACAAACGGAGAGCCTTTTGAAATAAAAAAATCAAAGATCCGTGGGCAGATTTCAGAAGGAATGATCTGCGCCGAGGATGAAATTGGTTTAGGAAATTCACATGAAGGAATCCTGGTACTGGATAAATCGGCTATCATCGGAATTCCGGCTAAAACGCATTTCAAACTGGAAGATGATCAGGTATTTGAAATTGGCCTTACTCCAAACCGGGCCGACGCTGCATCTCATATCGGGGTTGCACGTGATCTGGCCGCTTTCTTCAATTACCAGGCTTTGCAGAATAACACCACTCCTTTAGAACTCGAACTACCGGATGTAAAAACATTTTCGAATGACACTACAGAAAAAAAGATAGACGTTCGTGTAGAAGATCCCGCTGCTTGTCCGCGTTATTCGGGCATCAGCATTACGGGAGTGAATGTTACGGATTCTCCTGACTGGCTAAAGATCCGGCTTAAAGCAATTGGACTAAAACCCATTAATAACATTGTAGACATTAGCAATTTTGTTCTCCATGAATTGGGCCAGCCTTTACATGCCTTTGACTCTGACAAAATTACCGGAGAAAAAGTGATCGTAAAAAAAATGCCGGCAAAAACGAAATTCAAAACGCTGGATGGAATTGAAAGAGAATTGAACAATGAGGACCTCATGATCTGCAATGTCACCGATCCAATGTGTATAGCCGGGATTTTCGGAGGACTTGAATCGGGTATCACTGAAAAGACCAGGAACCTCTTTTTAGAAAGCGCTTGCTTTGACCCCGTTCACATCCGCAAAACAGCCAAACGACACGGACTTAAAACCGATGCTTCTTTCCGTTTTGAACGTGGAACAGATCCTACAATCACGGTATATGCCCTTAAACGTGCAGCCATGCTGATTAAAGAAATTGCAGGCGGCCAACTATCTTCCGATATTATCGATATCTATCCGACTAAAGTGGAATCCTTTAAAATAGCCTTGTCTTATAAAAACTGTGATGAACTTATCGGAAAGGAAATAGACAGAAAGCTTATTCGGAATATTTTAATTTCACTGGGCATAGAAATCATCAGCGAAGGCCCGGATGCACTGCTTCTTGCCGTTCCTCCGTTTAAAGTAGATGTGAAACGGGAAGTAGATGTAATTGAAGAAATAGTTCGGATTTATGGGTATAACAACATAGAACTTCCTACTCATCTTCGTTCTTCCCTATCCTACTCTGCACAACCTGATCCTGAAAAAACGCAGGATCTCCTATCAGAACTGCTTAGCAATAACGGATTCCATGAAATCCTTACTAACTCGTTAACCAAAGCAACCTACACTGGCGGCATCGACGAATTCGACAAATCCTCAACGATTGAACTTTTGAACCCTTTGAGTTCTGATCTTGGAATTTTACGAAGAACATTGTTATTCAGTGGGCTCGAAGCCATATCCTATAACATCAACCGCAAAAATCAGGACCTCAAATTTTATGAATTCGGAAAAAGTTATTTAAAAACCGCCGAAGGTAAGTGTAGAGAAAACAAACACTTGTCACTTTTTCTCACCGGGAAAAAGGAAAAGGAAAATTGGAACGGTCAATCCAGGGAAAGCAACTTTTATTCCCTGAAGGGATACACCACGCTCCTGTTAACGCGCCTTGGCCTGAACGATCTAAAATACGAAACGAATCCGAACGGATTATTAACTGAAAATATTTCCGGGTTTTCAGGAAAGAAACAGGTTCTTACATTTGGGAAAATCAAGAAGGTCTTATTAAAGCCATTTGATATCCGGCAAGAGGTATTTTATGCCGATTTTAACTGGGATATTATTCTTGAACTTATCAAAAAACAAAAAACGGCCGTTAAAGAAATTCCTAAATCCCAAACCGTCCGTCGTGACCTGGCATTGATGCTCAATCGACAAGTTTCGTACGAGCAACTTGAGCAGATTGCTTTTCAAACGGAACGAAAACTTTTGAAGGAAGTGAATATTTTCGATGTTTATCAGGGGGATAAGCTGGAAACAGGCAAAAAATCCTATGCTCTCAGTTTTATTTTACAAGATGAGAACGAAACCCTCACGGACATCCAGATAGAAAAAATTATGGAACGGTTAATGAAAGCGTACACGGAAAAGGCGGGCGCAGTAATCAGGTAAACAACTGATCGTCCACCAAATTCGGCAATGTAACTTTCAACTTTTTTTCCAGCTTCATCGCTCGTTTAATCGCGAAGACGGCTTCCGGATTCCTGGCCCAGCTCCGGCGGGCAATCCCATTATTCACATCCCAGAACAACATGGACTTCAACTTACGGTCCGCATCCTTGCTGCCATCCAAGACCAGACCAAAACCTCCATTGATTACTTCACCCCAACCTACTCCACCACCATTGTGGAGGGATACCCAGGTTGCTCCCCGAAATGCATCTCCTGCAAAATTATGCACCGCCATATCAGCGGTGAACTGAGAACCATCATGGATGTTAGCGGTTTCCCGGTAAGGTGAATCGGTTCCCGAAACATCGTGATGATCACGGCCCAATACAATGGGAGCCGAGATTTTTTTTAATCGAATAGCTCTGTTGAAAGCTGTTGCAATTTTCATTCTTCCTTCTGCATCGGCATATAGTATCCTCGCCTGGGAACCGACAACCAATTTATTCTTCTGAGCTTCTTTGATCCAATGAATATTATCCGTCAACTGTCGTTTGATTTCTTTAGGTGCAGATGACCTCATTTTCTCCAGAACACCTTGGGCTATTTTATCTGTTAACTCCAGATCCTTAGGATTCGCAGATGTGCATACCCAGCGAAAAGGTCCAAAACCATAATCAAAATACATCGGACCTAAAATATCCTGAACATACGAAGGATACCCTGAAACATCCGCTCCTGCTCTGGCTACTTCCAGTAAAAAAGCGTTTCCATAATCAAAAAAATACATGCCCCGGCTTCTCATTTTGCGGATGGAGGCAACATGCCGCAGGAGGGATCTTTGAACTTCTTTTTTAAATTGTTCCGGTCGTTCTGCCATCATCCTTTTTGACTCCTCCAACGAGAGGCCCACTGGGTAATACCCACCGGAGAAAGGATTATGCAAAGAAGTCTGATCCGTTCCCAATTCAACCTTTACGTTTTTCTCCACGAGCTTTTCCCATAGATCAACTACATTTCCCTGGTAAGCAAGTGATACCGCTTCCTTTCCACTTTTTGCTTTCACGATCCGACTGATCAGCTCTTCCAGATCTTTGTAAACTTCATCCACCCATCCCTGTGAATACCGGGTTTGGATTGCCATTGGGTTGATTTCAGCAATTACTCCAATAACTCCCGCAATTTTTGCCGCCTTGGGCTGTGCCCCACTCATGCCACCCAAACCTGCACTTACGAAAACAGTTCCTGCTAAATCGGTTTTTCCTTTCACAAATTTTCTGCCGGCATTGAGTATGGTAATGGTTGTTCCATGTACGATCCCCTGTGGCCCTATATACATGAACGAACCTGCCGTCATTTGCCCATACTGAGTAACCCCCAGTGCATTAAAACGTTCCCAATCATCCGGCTTACTGTAATTCGGCACCATCATCCCGTTCGTAACCACCACGCGTGGAGCATCCTTGTGTGAAGGGAAGAGACCCATCGGATGACCTGAATACAAAACAAGCGTTTGTTCATTCGTCATTTCCGCCAGGTACTTCATCGTAAGCAAGTATTGGGCCCAGTTTTGAAACACGGCTCCATTCCCTCCATATGTGATCAGTTCATGCGGGTGTTGCGCGACTACTTCATCCAGGTTATTACTCAGCATGTGCATGATAGCAGCTGCCTGTTTAGATTTACAAGGGTACTCACCAACAGGACGGGCATAGATCTTATAATCCGGACGGAAACGATGCATATAAATACGTCCAAATGCGTTCAATTCTTCTGCAAATTCTTTAAGTAGTACCGCATGATGCCGTTTATCAAAATACCGTAAGGCATTCCTTAAAGCAAGCTTTTTTTCATCAGCTGTTAAAATATCCTTACGCTTTGGGGCGTGATTAACAGAAATATCATAGGGTCTTAATGCTGGCAATCTAAGAGGGATTCCCTCCAGTACCATTTTTTGAAAACTAGTTAGGCCCATCGCTACCTGCATTACTTTTCTTTACTATCCTTCCCGAACGTTTGTCAAATCCATAAGGACAGTGCTTACATCCATTCTGGCAACAATAACCACGTTTTAACAAATACTTCTCGGTAAAAACAAGGTAACCATCTTCATTGTAATAAAAATCTTCCGGTTCAAGTTGCGGCTTATTGGAGAACTCCGTCATACCTTAAAATTAGGTATTTTTGAAACATGTCCACCCTCCCGGAACCGCTTCCCCTGATCGAGTTAAATGATCCCTTATTTACTCAGTATGGAGTAGAATTATTCCTATATCCATTGTACCTCAATCACCCAACGATCAGTGGCAATAAATGGTTCAAATTGAAATACAATCTACAAGAGGCTAAAAAACTGGGGCAGAAAACTATCCTGACATTCGGAGGTGCCTGGTCTAATCATATTTATGCCACAGCCGCCGCCTGCAAAGAGTTTGGCTTTTCTTCCATAGGAATTATCCGGGGTGAGCCAACTCCTGAACTTAATTCGGTATTAACCTTCGCCGAGAATTGCGGTATGCAATTACATTTTATAGACAGGACAAGTTATAAAAATAAAGAATCCCAAGTATTCATCCGGAATCTTCATCAGCAATTCGGTGAATTTTACCTGGTGCCGGAAGGCGGATCCAATTTTCCGGGTGTAAAAGGATGTATGGAAATAATGAATAACATAGGGGATTTCAATTATGTCTGTTGCTCCTGCGGTACAGGAGCAACACTGGCTGGCATCACTTTATCTTTGAAACCCGACCAGAAAGCAATTGGATTTTCTGCTTTGAAAGGAGGCGAATTCCTGAAAGAGGAAGTAAACAGATTCCGGAAAGAACAGAAACTTGAAATGAAAAGCGCTGAAGAACAATTCATCATCCAGACAAATTATCACTTCGGAGGTTATGCCAAATCAACTTCTGAACTAATCGATTTTGTAAAGCACTTTGAAAGACAACATACCATTCCACTCGACAGGGTATATACCTCAAAAATGATGTTTGGCATTTATGACCTGATTGGGAAAGGTTTTTTCCAGAAAGGGGAAAAAATTATTGCAGTTCATACCGGAGGCGTGCACACGTCAAATCCAGGTAAAGAAATCAACCAATAATTGTTAAAAATTACCCGCCAAAATAAGTTAACGAAGCTGGCTTTCTTCTAACTTTATCTTACCGGATAAAGAGACCCAATTGAAAGGAATCGCCAGACATATCGCAGTGTTCTTTGCACTTATTCTTCCTATCTCCATTCTCTTAGCCCAAACGAATCCTCCGCATAAAAGTACCCGGCAATACATTGATGAATTCCGGGAAGATGCCATCCGTGAAATGCATGAGGACGGCATACCGGCAAGTATCACACTTGCGCAAGGAATCCAGGAATCGAATGCAGGTAATAGTCCTTTAGCGATGTATGCGAATAATCATTTTGGTATTAAATGTACCAAGGAATGGAATGGACCTTTTTATGTACAGGATGATGATAAAAAAGATGAATGTTTCCGGAAATATGGAACCGTATTTGATTCTTATGCCGATCATTCTACTTTTTTAAAATCGCGTCCGCGTTATGCTTTTTTATTCCAACTGCCTATTACTGATTATAAAAGCTGGGCCAATGGACTGAAGGCTTCTGGCTACGCCACCGATCCGCTTTATGCGAAGCGGCTCATCAAAATAATTGAAGATAATGAATTGTTTTATTTGGATACGATCAAACCTATACCGCCGGAACTGGTTGCTTCTATTGAAAACTATTTTAACAGCCCGGACACCAAGGCCCGCAAAAATACTTATGGCCAGCAGAACGACAAGTATGTACTTCCTTTTGCTAAACGTGAAATAGAATTGATCAATGGACGCCGGTGCATTTACACCCGCATGGGAGAAACGGTGGACGAAGTCAGTATAGAATATGGCATTGATCCACGATTGATTTATCACTATAACGATCTGGAAAGTGATAAAAAAATGCGCTTTAAACCAGGTATGATTCTGTTTTTGCAACCCAAACGTAATAAAGCCATGGAAGATTTCCATACTGTCCAAAGCGGGGAAACCATGTACAGCATCTCTCAAAAATATGGGATTAAACTTAAAAAGCTGTATAAAAAGAATGGAATCCGGCCCGGTACAGATGTTAAAGCTGGCACTCTTTTATCCTTGAGAAGGACTAAGAAGGTTTAACCGAATAAATTGAATTAATTCTTTCCTTTCTTTGGTCAGATTTTCAAAACCCGTTTTATTTACCAAACTCCATTTCAACAGTTTTCTACGTCTCTTACACTTTTTAAAAAACGGATAGAAATTTAAAGCATAGATTCCACTCAAAGGAACCAACAACGCACAGATTCCCAGTAAAAGCCAGCTACGAAAAAAAATCGCAATGAGCAGCAATTCTAACAGGTACCAGGCGATCCAGGAAAACCAGCCTATTGTCATATTAATGGAAGCGTGAAATTCTACTTCTTTGGCCAATTTATCTGCAGCAGTATAAGCGATTTTATAGGGAACGTAATTCATGACTAATCCAGGTAAAAAAACAAACATGCCGAATGCGATTTTTATATAATCCGCCATGATCCGGCTTCTATTTAGATTTTGAATGGCTTGATCTGTCAGCAAATTATCCCGCAGATCATATTCCTTTAATTCTAAGATATACCCAAATAGCTTTTGCCGGATCGTCTCCAATTTTTGCGGTTCAAAAATGTATAACTGATTTACAGCATCTGCAATTCTGCGACTCTCTTTAAAATCATCTTCCAGGTTATCCGGATCAAGGCCCGGTTCTGCCAGTAATTCGGGTTTATAAACTTCAAAAAGTTTTTCCACCAATTCGTCGTTATCCTTATGCTCAATATGAACAACCAACTCTTTCATTGCTTGCTCAATAGCAAGAGTCAGTCTATTAATGGCTCTTACTTTGTCTTCTTTATAGAGATCAATATAATCAGAGGTATGGATGGGTTTCCCAAAATTTATAAACAAGTTGGATCGGAACTTTTTAGGATTGGAATAATTTAATCCCACCGGCAGAATAAGCAGATCCTCCTTAAAATCACCTTGTTCTTCGACTCCAAAAGCAATACGGGCAGCCCCTTTTTTCAGTTTACGTATCCTTCGTTCCTGTATACATATTGCTTCCGGGTATATAATTAAGGGATTCCCATTTGTCAATACTTCCTGGCTCAAAAGGAAGGTAGTGTCATTTTTTTTCAAGTTCTCAGCTCCTTCCGAAAGCCGGTAAATGGGAATCAGTTTCCATTGGGTAAGTAACCAGCGCAGAAAAGGCTTATTAAAGGCATCTCCCCGCGCCAATGAAAACAATTGCCGGCTGGTATGCAATTGAATGGAGACGGGATCCATGAATGCATTCACATGATTGCTACAAATAAGAACACCTCCTCTAACCGGAAGGTTTTTGAAATTTTTGATCTGGATCTTCTTGTAAAAAACACGGATAGCCGGCATTACAAAAGGCCTCGTGATTTCATAGAGCAGTGAAAAATTCTTCATCGCTGAAACAAGAGGCGTTTGCCTTTTTTGCTTTCGTCAAATAGCTCGTTTGCATACGCGAGGTGACCGGAAACAAAGGTGTGGGTGATTTTCGACTGAAAAGTCTGCCCTTCGAAAGGTGACCATCCGCATTTATACAGAATATTCGTTTTCGTTACAGTCCAGGGAGCTTTCAGATCCAGCAATACCAAGTCTGCAAAATAACCCTCCCGGAGATACCCTCGTTTTTCAATTTGAAAACAATCTGCCACAGCGTGGCTCATTTTCTCTGCAATTTTTTCCAGCGAAATCTTCCCTTGGTGATGCAGTTCCAACATGGCCGGTAAGCCATGTTGAACCAAAGGTCCACCGGATGGAGCCTTCAAATAGGATTGCTTTTTTTCTTCCAGTGTATGAGGAGCATGATCTGTAGCAATGATATCAATCTTATTATCCAATAGTCCCTGCAGAATTGCGTCCCGGTCCTGCTTTGTTTTAACCGCGGGGTTCCATTTAATAAAGTTCCCTTTGCTCTTATAATCCTCATTACTGAACCATAAATGGTGGATGCAGGCTTCCGAGGTAATTCTTTTTTCTTTTAATGGAATGGAAGAATTGAATAAGCCGACTTCTTTTGCAGTAGATATATGCAAAATATGTAAACGGGTATTGTATTTTTCCGCAAGCTCGACAGCGAGAGAAGATGATTTATAACAGGCTTCCGCACTTCTGATAAGCGGATGACATTCCACAGGAATAGCATCTCCGTATTCTTGTCTATACTTTTCGGCATTGGCACGAATGGTTGCTTCATCTTCACAATGTGTCGCGATCAATAATTTACTTTTTGAAAATATATTTTCCAATGTCCGGAGATTATCCACCAACATATTTCCGGTAGATGATCCCATGAAAATTTTAACTCCACATACCTTTTTCGCATCTGTTTTAAGCACTTCTTCTTCGTTATCATTGGAAGCACCCATAAAAAATGAAAAATTGGCCAGTGATTTTTCTGCTGCCAGGGTGTACTTTTCTTCCAGTAAATCCTGCGTTAAAGTAGCCGGGATCGTATTGGGCATTTCCATATACGAAGTAACTCCCCCAGCAACAGCAGCTTTTGACTCTGTATAAATGTCAGCCTTGTGTGTCAGACCGGGCTCCCGGAAATGTACTTGATCATCAATACAACCCGGAAATAAATACTTGTCCTGTGCATCAATGACCCGATCCGCCTGTCCCGTAATTTCCTGTTTGGATATTTTTTTTATGAACTCTCCCTCCAGCAGTATACTCCCGGTAAAAATTTCGCCCTCATTAACAATGCGGGCATTTTTTATAATTGTTCTAAACAGGCTTTTTACGAATTTAATTTCTTAAACCTCATCTGGATCACCCCTATAAATGCCTCCTTAAAAATACCTGAACTCATTTTTGACTGCCCTTCTTTCCTGTCAATAAAGGTAATGGGTACTTCCACTACTTTGAAGCCCAATCTTCGGGCAGTGTATTTCATCTCGATCTGAAAGGCATATCCTACAAATTTCATATTGTCCAGCCGAATTGTTTCCAATACTTTTTTCCGATAACACTTAAATCCGGCTGTAGGGTCAAGAATCCCTATCCAAAGAATCGCACGGACATATAAGGAGGCGAAATAGGACATTAGTTTCCGGTCTATTGGCCAGTTACTTATTTTTCCTCCTGTTACATAACGTGAACCTACTGCCACATCTGCTCCCTTTTCACAAGCTTCCCGCAAACGGACAAGGTCTTCCGGATCATGAGAAAAATCGGCATCCATTTCAAAGACATAATCATAACCCCGCTCAATAGCCCATTTGAATCCATGAATATAGGCCGTTCCTAATCCCATTTTCCCTTTGCGCTCTTCCAGAAAAAGTCTTTCTGAAAATTCCGGCATCAGTTGCTTGACGATAGCTGCAGTACCATCGGGTGATCCATCATCTACAATAAGTATGTGAAAAGGAACGATGAGGGAAAAGACCTTACGGATCATCTTTTCGATGTTCTCTTTCTCCATATAGGTTGGTATGATGACTAAACTGTCCGGCATATTAAAATACGTACGAATATACGGGTAGATTCTTGAAATGCCAATGAGGTTAACTAATTGTTAAGAAGAGATTAAACGTTTCCATTCTTGATCAGCTCAACTACCGAAGGATCAACTAAAGTAGAAGTATCTCCCAGATTGGAAAAATCTCCTTCTGCAATTTTTCGTAAAATCCTTCGCATAATTTTTCCGCTCCTGGTTTTAGGTAGTCCCTGAACAAATTGAATCTTGTCAGGTCTTGCAATGGGTCCGATTACTTTGCTTACGATACCCGAAATTTGTTCTTTGAGTAATTCCAGGTCGTTCTTTTGACCGGAAGAAATCACATATGCATAAATTCCCTGGCCTTTTAAATGATGCGGGAAACCTACAACTGCACTTTCAACTATTGCAGGATGTTGATTGATCGCATTTTCTACCTCCGCAGTACCAATGCGATGGCCCGAAACATTCATGACATCGTCTACGCGTCCCGTGATCCGGTAATAACCTTTTTCATCCCGTTTACAACCATCTCCCGTAAAATATAAATTTTTATACGTAGCGAAATAATTCTGCCGGCAACGCTCATGATCTCCATAAGTCGTACGGATCATTCCCGGCCAGGGAAATTGAATACACAGGTTCCCTTCCACTCCATTTCCTTTTATTTCCTTGCCTTCATTATCTACCAGCAAAGGCTGAATTCCTGGCAAGGGCAATGTCGCATAACCCGGTTTTGTTTTTGTAATACCTGCGAGGGCAGAAATCATAATACCACCTGTTTCTGTCTGCCACCAGGTATCTACGATTGGACATCTTCCCTTCCCGATCTGCTGGTCGTACCAGTGCCAGGCTTCTTCATTAATAGGCTCCCCCACCGAGCCTAATACCCTCAGGGAATCCAATTTAGCGGGTCTGACAAAATCCAATCCGTTCGCCTGCAAGGTCCGGATAGCCGTTGGAGCCGTATAAAAAATACTTACTTGATGTTTATCAATGATCTGCCAGAAACGACCGGGATCCGGCCAGGTCGGAACCCCTTCGAACATCAAGGTAGTGGCTCCTGCCAGCAAAGGTCCATAAACAACATAGGAATGACCGGTAATCCAGCCAATGTCAGCTGTACAGAAATAGACTTCGTTTCCAGTATACTGAAAAACATTTTCAAACGTATACTGGGTATAAACCATATAACCTCCGCAGGTATGCACGACTCCTTTAGGCTTCCCCGTTGAACCTGAGGTATAAAGAATAAACAACATATCCTCCGAATCCATTTCCTCTGCCGCGCATTTGGCATCCGCCTTTTTTAGTTCATCTTCCCAAAGTACATCCCGGCCTTCTCTCATTCGTACAGGTTCATTGGTCCGCTGATACATGATTACCTTTCTTACAGAAGGACAGGTATCCAATGCTTCATCTACTATTGCTTTAATCGGAATTATTTTTGTTCCCCGATAAGCACCATCTGCTGTTAACACCAAACTACAATCAGAATCCCGGATCCTGTCCGATAAGGATTGAGCAGAGAATCCCGCAAATACAACCGAATGAATAGCCCCTATGCGGGCACAGGCCAGCAGCGCGATAGCCAGCTCGGGCACCATCGGCATATAGATGCAGATGCGGTCTCCTTTTTTTGCTCCATTGTTTTTCAACACATTCGCAAAACGGCATACTTCTTCCCATAACTGATGATAGCTCAATGTCCGCTGTGCCTCCTGCGGATTGTTAGGTTCCCAAATAATGGCAGGTTTTTCCGGTTGTTCTTTCAGATGCCTGTCCAGACAATTTTCCGTAATATTCAATTTGGCACCCAGAAACCATTTTATATCCGGTCTAACAAAATCCCATTCCAGCACTTTGTCCCATTTTTTCCTCCAGGAAAATTGAGAAGCCTGTTCTGCCCAAAAGGCTTCGGGATCGCTTATGCTTTTGTTGTATTCGTTTTGGTAGTGTTCAAAAGAATGAATTCTCAGCATACGTTGATAGTATTTGCCTTCACTTTAAACCGTATTTTTTCTTATATTTTTCATACAAATCTTTTTGCTCATTATTCAGATCGATCTGTTTACCTCTTATATAAACGAGCGCTACCTGATTGCTTTTCATCTCCAACGCATCTCCATTTGAAACAAACAAAGTGGCCTCCTTACCTGTTTCCAGGCTTCCTACTTTATCGGCTATACCCAAAATTTGAGCCGGACTCAGCGTTATGGCTGTCAAAGCCTCTTCTTTTGTAAGTCCATAAGCTTCTGCTGTACCTGCCAGGAAAGGCAGGTTCCTGGAATTCATTACTTCCATGTCTCCTTCATTCTGAAGACAAAATAAAATACCTGCTTTCTGAAGAATGGAAGGAAGTTTAAAAGGCATATCTGTATCATCATCCGGACGCAGGGGAAGATCATGCACGCGCCCCAGCATAACCGGCAAATTATTTTCTTTCAACAAACCCATTACCAGCCAGGCGTCTTTGGCGCCAACGATCACCGGGCTTTTAATACCCAATTCTTTTATAAAACTTATCGCAGTGATAATGTCTTTTGCATAATCAACATGTATAAATAATTTCCTGGAACCATCAAAAACACCTTTCATTGCCTCAAAACGGAGGTTTTTTTCTTCCTGATTTTCTACCTCCTTATAAGCCTTTGCATCCAGAAAGAATTTTTTCAGATTCTGCAATTCTTTCTCATACAGCACTTTTTTCTCAGCGAGAACAGGAGGATCAACTTGCATTTTTTCAATTGGTAAGTGTGGAAAATTCAATTGAACTCCATCGTCTCCTTTCAATAAAGCATCTTCCCAGTTCCATCCATCCAGTTCAAAGATGGAAGAAGTTCCCGGTAACAAACCCTTGCGGGGACATACCTGTGCGATCAGAATTCCATTGCTGCGAATGGTCGGAATAATTTTAGAATCGGCATTATAGGCATCCTGGCTGCGCACATTGGGATTGATCGAACCCACCTCTTCTATATCATTGGAAGCACGCACCGCCTCCATTTCAACCAATCCAATCGTCGAATTAGGCGCAATAATACCTGGATATACTTGTTTCCCCGAGAGGTTAATGACGGTATCAAATCCTTTGGGATTCAGTTTAATTACCCTCGCATCAGCAACCATAACAATCTTTCCATCCTTTATACCAATCACTGAATTTTCGATTACCTTTCCATTCCCAAGATGCGCATATCCATTCATCAGCAAAACACTCTTGTTCTGTCCGGTAACAAATTGCGGACAAATCAAAAAAGTATTTACAAAAAGTGAAAAAATAAGGCCCTCTTTTATTGCTTTCATTTTACCTGAATTTTTTCGCCGGCTTTCCTCGCGGTAATCATTTTCTGAATCAGCCTCGCACGTTCCTTTTGTATGTCTTCCTGCATTTTTTTGTCTTTGTCACGGTCATAATAGATCAAACCGTCGATGATTGTTTTCTCGGCTTTTGCATTCACCGATAAAGGATTATCAGACCACAACACCACATCTGCATCCGAACCAACGATAACCCTGCCAATTTTTTTATCCAGGTGAAGCAACTTAGCAGGATTCAGGGTACATAGCTTCAGGGCTTCTTCTTCTGTTAATCCTCCGTATTTTATGGATTTTGCAGCTTCCTGATTGAGTCTCCGGCCCATTTCAGGATCATCTGAGTTAACCGCAGTAACTATTCCCATTTTAGTGAGTAAAGCAGCATTATAAGGGATGGCATCTTTCACTTCCACTTTGTAAGCCCACCAATCGGCAAAAGTAGAAGCTCCTATACCATGCGCCTTTATTTTATCCGCCACTTTATATCCTTCCAAAATATGTGTGAATGTATTGATCTTAAAGCCCATGGAGTCTGAAACATGCATCAGCATATTTAGCTCGGATTGAACATAAGAATGACAGGTAATAAACCGTTGCTTGTTGAGTATTTCAACCAAGGCCTCCAATCCCAGATTTCTCCTTGGGGCGGGCTGTTCCGTTTTTTCTTTTTTAGAGAGCCCTTGATATATTTTCCAGGATGTCTGATATTCTTTAGCCCGGGTAAACGCATCGTAATAAACTTGTTCCGTTCCCATACGGGTTTGTGGAAAACGGATGACGTAATTATCTCCGGCATTACTTTGCTTGACATTTTCTCCCAGTGCAAATTTAATGAATCCATCTGCGTGCTCAATTTTCATGGCTTCCGGAGATTGTCCCCAACGCAGTTTGATCAAAGCTGATTGTCCTCCGATCGGATTAGCAGAACCATGCAGTAACTGGCAGGATGTTACTCCTGAAGCCAGCTGCCGGTATATATTAATGTCCTCGCAATCAATTACGTCTCCGATCCGGACTTCAGCAGTTATGGCATGAGAAGCTTCGTTTATATCGCCTGATATAGCAATGTGTGAATGTTCGTCAATAATTCCTGCGGTCAGGTGTTTACCTGTCCCATCAATTTCAACAGCAAAAGCAGTTTTCAGAGGTTTAATTGCATGATCGATTGCGACGATCCGGCCTTCGTTGATGTATACATCCCTGTTTTTCAATACTCCCGCCGAATCATTGGTCCATACCGTAACATTTTTGATCAGGATTGCATGCTGACGTTCTTTATAACGTTTCCAGAGGGATTTGCTTCCTTCAGGTTCTCCATATGCACAAAAAGGATAATAAACCTCTCCGATTACAGGTTTTTCTTTTCCAACACTATCTTTTTTAAGCGGTTCGTTCAAATCAGATTTATAAATGGCCACCCAGTCTACCCATTCGCCGGAATTTAACACTCCCCTTCCATTAAAGAAGGGCTTTCCTTCTTTTTCCGTAATAAGTCCGCTTAGGCGAACGGACTCTTTTCCCAAAGGAGATAAATAGGTGATAACGATTGACCTGTTTTCAATCTTTACGCCTGCACTAATCTTAGCAGTGTCAGTGCCCGCTACTATTATTCCTTTTAACTGAACTGGTTCTCCTGTAATTTTTAAAACGTACTGCCGATCGGTCCCGATTTTCAGATCGTAATTACCATTCAGATCAGGAATAGCATCCTCATTAATAACATGCCGGTTACCCTGCACCCAGTTTTCATAAATTTTAGTTTTTGCATCAAACAGGTTACCGGAAGTAATTATAAAATTTGCCAGCATCCCTTTTTTTATGCGCCCGACCTTTTCCTGGATACCCAACAACCGGGCCGGTATGACCGTCAGCGATTTTAATGCTTGTTTTTCAGATAATCCATATTCAATAGCTTTTCTGAGATTTTTCCAAAAATCGTTTTTATCCTTGAGATCCGCAGTTGTCAGGGCAAATGGGATGGCTTTCTTTTCAAAAAAGGCCGGGTTGGCAGGAGCCATTTCCCAATGTTTCATTTCCGCCAGGGAAACATTCATCGCATCATATGGATCTTCCACATCATATACATTTGGAAAATTAAGTGGCAGGATGAAACGGCAATTGCTCTCTTTTATATCTTCTAAGCGTTGATACTCATCGCCAATTCCTTTGATAATGTAATCTATACTAAACTCTTTTCCGATCTTAGCAGCGCGCAGCGCGGAAAGCTTATCGCTTACCTCAAAGATCTGAGGCAATGCCTGTAAATTATTCCAGGCCAGTAAAGAAGCATTGTACTCCGTTTTTTTCTGATTGTTTTTATACCATAGTCCATCCAGGTAGGTCTGGCGCAATAACGCAATTGCGCCCATCAGGGAAGTCGGGTATTCCTGGTAGGAACTTCCCTTATCAAACGAATAACAAGCCGCTGCCTTGTCTGCCAATACAACCTCATTTTCCCTGGTTTCCCCTAAAGAAACTACTACGGCAGAGCCACGCGCGATCCCATCTTTTTGGAAAGCCAATACCGTTCCGAATCCCATTTTCAGGTATTCATCCGCCGCTTTCCGGTCAATGGTAAAAACACTTACTGCATTAAATTCGGATTTTATGGCCTGGTTCCAATCGTAAGCTCCTTTCGTCGTCGTTTCGTATTGCGGAGAAATTGGCTTTGGCATCTTTTTAACTTCCGGAATCCCATAATTCGTATACATATCGATCAGAGAAGGATAAATGTCTTTTCCCTTTAAATCGAAAACTACTGTCCCTTTGGGAACACTCACTTTTTCCCCCACTTCCACAATCATCCCATCTCGTATCAGTAAAGTCCCGTCGTCAAGGACTGTCTCATAATCACGGTATATCCTGGCATGGGTAAACGCATAATAATTATGGTTTTTATTAAATACTCCATTGACGGGAAATGTTTCCTGGGCTAGAATAAGAAGCTGAAAAAAGCAGGTAGCGGTAAAAAAAAGTATAACTTGTCTTAATCCTATCATCCGATGAAATTTACGAAATGCTAAAATACACAGGTTTCTTAAATAAGTATTTATCTTTACTTTGTAAAAAAACAAATCCATGATAAAAAACTTCCACGTAATTGTTGTTCTGCTGTTCCTGCTCATTTACTTAGTAAAAACACTTTTGCTGCTAACGAACAAAAAAGAGCAACTGGCCCGATTCACTAAAATTTTCCGCATTCCGGAAATGATTATTAGTCTCCTGTTCCTGGGTACAGGAATCTATCTGCTGGTCCAATTACCGGAGATCAACAATTTGATGATCATCAAGATCATTGCTGTATTGATTTCCATTCCTTTGGCCATCGTTGGATTTAAAAAATCCAATAAGGCCCTCGCTTCCATTTCATTGCTCCTGATTCTCGCAGCATATGGACTGGCCGAAGCCAGTCATAAAAAACTGATCAGTGCAAGTAAGGAACCAATAGCTAAAAATGATGGCAAAGAACTTTACACGGCCTATTGCACAAAGTGCCATGGAGAAGATGGAAAAGCGGGAATCATGAGTGCCACCGACCTCTCGCTGTCGCAACTCGACGATGCAGCGCTCTTCGAAATGATCAAAACCGGAAAAGGCAGTATGCCATCCTTCGGCAGTCAATTGGACGAGCAGCAAGTTCAAGCCGTTGGTCAGTACATCAAAGCACTCCGCAAATAGAGGTTTATATGCGAGCGAACCTAAGCCGGAGGAAACAAATCCTGGATACTGCCAAAGAACCGGAAACAGCTATTTTGGTGGGAATCATGAGCCGGCAGCAAGACGAACAGGAGGTGAAAGATGACCTGGACGAATTGGAATTTCTGGCTAGTACGGCGGGGGTTATTACAAAAAAACGCTTTGTGCAAAGACTCGAGAAACCGGATATCCGGACCTTTGTCGGATCCGGAAAAGTAATGGAAATTAAAAAGTATGTGGACGAAAATGAAATCCGACTGCTCATCTTTGATGATGAGCTAAGCCCCTCTCAGATCCGCAACCTGGAAAAAGAACTGGGCAAAAAAGTATTGGACCGTACGAATCTTATTCTCGACATCTTCGCTGCACGTGCAAAAACAGCGCATGCCCAAACTCAGGTTGAGCTTGCCCAATACCAATACCTGCTTCCCCGCTTGGCGGGGATGTGGACCCACCTGGAACGTCAGCGGGGAGGGATCGGTATGCGTGGCCCAGGAGAAAAAGAAATTGAAACAGACCGCCGTATTGTTCGCGACAGGATCTCCCTCTTAAAAGAGGATCTCCAAAAAATAGACCGGCAGATGGCCTCCCAGCGAAAAAACAGGGGGGAACTGATCCGGGTTGCCCTGGTAGGCTATACCAATGTGGGCAAATCGACGATCATGAATATGCTCAGCAAATCAGATGTTTTTGCCGAAAATAAATTGTTCGCCACATTGGACACTACCGTCCGAAAAGTGGTGATCGATAACATTCCATTTTTATTGTCTGACACGGTCGGGTTCATCCGTAAACTTCCTACTCACTTAATTGAATCTTTCAAATCGACGCTTGATGAAGTGCGGGAAGCCGATATTCTACTTCATGTAGTCGACATCTCACATCCGAATTTCGAAGACCAGATCAATGTGGTCAATCAAACCCTGACGGATATAAAAGCACATGATAAAACAACCATTTTGGTTTTCAATAAAATAGATGCCTACACTTACGAAGAAAAAGAAGCGGATGATTTAACGCCGGCGACCAAAAGAAATCTCAGTCTGGAACAACTTGAAAAAACCTGGATGGGAAAAATTCCAGGTCCCTGTGTTTTTATTTCAGCGGCCGATAAACAAAATGTGGATAGGTTCAAGGACCTTCTTTACAGTATGGTAAAAGAAATGCACGGTAAACGCTACCCCTATAATAACCTGCTTTATTAAGCTTCGACAGCTTCGGTCTTACTTTCCACGGCAAAATCTTTACTAAAAGTATTTACCAGGTCCAGTTTCTCCCATCCGAATGTTTCGTATTTTTTTCCGTTTACTTCCTTGATGCCAGGTGTACGTCCCATGTGGCCATAAGAAGCGGTCTCCGAATAAATAGGGTTTTTTAAACCAAAACGTTTAACTATTGCGCTTGGACGCATGTCCACTAGTTTAGAAACATGAGCAGCTATTTCTCCGTCACTCAGCTTTCTGCCTTCCTTGTCACGGGCTTTGCAGGTTCCATAGGTATTTACATACAGACCTACAGGCTGCGCAACACCAATTGCGTAAGCCACCTGGACCAATACTTCATCGCATACACCGGCACCAACCAGATTCTTGGCAATATGACGGGTTGCATAAGCAGCTGAACGGTCAACCTTAGAGGAATCCTTTCCGGAGAAAGCTCCGCCTCCATGAGCTCCACGCCCCCCATAGGTATCCACAATGATCTTACGACCTGTTAAACCGGTGTCTCCGTGTGGTCCACCGATCACAAATTTACCAGTAGGGTTCACAAAATATTTGATATCGTCCGTAAACAATTTTTTAACTCTTGAAGGCAATAGTTTTTTAATCCTGGGGATCAGAATATTCACTACATCTTCCTGGATCTTTGCCTGCATTTCTTTTTCGCTTGCAAAATCATCGTGTTGTGTAGAAAGAACAATGGTTTCAATTTTTTCGGGCTTTCCTTTATCGCTGTATTGAATCGTCACTTGTGATTTAGCATCCGGACGCAGGTATTTCATTTTTTTTCCTTCTCTGCGTATAACTGCCAGTTCCCGCAATAATAAATGAGAAAGCTCCAACGGAAGCGGCATATAATTGTCTGTTTCCCGACAGGCATACCCAAACATCATTCCCTGGTCACCGGCACCTTGTTCTTCTTCCTTCGTACGCTCAACCCCCTGATTTATATCGGAGGATTGCTCATGTAATACATTGATAACTCCGCAAGAAACGGCATCAAACTGGTATTCCGATTTGGTATATCCTATCCGCGCGATTACTTCACGCGCAATCTTTTGCACATCCACCTTGGCCTTGGCTGTTTCATTACTTTTTATTTCTCCGCCGATGACAACGAGGCCGGTTGTTACAAATGTTTCACAAGCTACCTTTGCGTTGGAATCATACGTTAAAAAAGCATCAATAATTGCATCCGAAATCTGATCAGCTACTTTATCAGGATGTCCCTCGGACACTGATTCTGAAGTAAATAAATAGGACATACGTAGAAGGTTTATGTTTAGGCCGCTAAAGTACAATTATAGCTCGTATTTGCAAAAAAAAGTATTTTTTACCAGGGCTCTTTTTGCAATCGGAAGCAAGGTTTGCTCCATAGGTAGTGTTAACTCACTCTCAATGACGAAAGTGGCAGGATTGGGCAGTTTTTGATTTCCCCGAATCAGGTCGATTTTGATAAATTCATAGGTATTTGTGAAACTTTTGCCATAGGATCTCACATATGTTGTATGAATACCGCGGTACTTTTCATCCGGTTGTTCAAAAATCGTTATCTGGTATTCGTAAACTGCCGTATCGGCATTCCCGTTTTTAATAAACATATATCCTTGTTCCGGATACAGGGGCATTACCCCAATCGGATAAATACTTAAATTTCCCTCCACAAAATCATAGATCTTTTTCCCTTCTGAAAGCTGCAGTTTAAATTGGGGAATCGAAAAATCAATGATTGTTTCCAGTTCAGCCATCAGTGCATCATCTTCCATAATTTTTTCATAACTCAGTATAAGACGCTCCATGTCCAGCTTCTGCAATCGCTGCGGAAAGGCATCTTTTAGATTTTGCTTATTTTCTTTTATAGATAAGATCTGCCGGTAATGCGCTATCAATTCGGACAGAGAAGGATAAAGATAATTGGCTTCAAACTTATCATGTACTTCTTTTAAATACGCTAATAACACATACTTTTTATACTCGAAATCAATATGTTTTTCCGTTAACCAATTCTTACTTAGCATAGTCTCAGGGTTTTGGTTATTTTCTAAGGTATAGTTATTAAACGCAAAATGTGGATAAATGTTTCAATCTTATCAACTAAAGCCTGTTAAGATTCTTACTATTGTAGGGTCAAAAACACGACTCGCATGCAAACAAATAAAATTCTTTCCTTCGGCCTGATTACCCTTCTAACTGTCTTTATTTCCTGCGTTCCACAGCGCAAAATGGAAGAAGAACAAGCCAAACGTAAAAGCTGCGAAGACGAACTTTCTGCCTTAAAAACAAAGGGACAGGACATCGAAACCCAGAATAAGGAACTAAAAACTCAATGGAACGATGCTCAGGAAAAACTGGGCATCTTGCAAAAAGATACGGCACTTACAGGAAACGATTACCGAATGATGGCCAGCAAATATTACAAACTGAATGGAGTGAATGAACAATTGCTGGATAAGTACAACAAAATGATGGAAGTAAACATCAATGATACAAAGAAAATTTCGACTGAGTTGTCAGCTACCCAGGAGTCTCTATTGAAAAAACAGGATCAGCTGAAACGAATGGATGACAGCCTCAACCGTAAACAGCAAAACCTGGAACTGTTGAAAGCAACCCTGTTACAACGTGAACAAAAGATCGCTGAAATGCAGGACATCCTGAGAAAAAAGGATGAAGCCGTTAATACCCTGAAGAAAAAAGTAAGTGATGCCTTACTTGGATTTGAGAACAAGGGACTTACCATTACTCAGAAAAATGGTAAGGTATACGTATCTCTTGATGAAAGCTTACTTTTTGCCTCCGGGAAAATCAATGTAGAGGCAAAAGGTGTGGAAGCCTTAAAGAAACTGGCCAGTGTCCTGGAGCAAAACCAGGACATCAATGTTATGGTAGAAGGTCATACCGATAATGTTCCGATGAAAGGCTCAGGGAACATAAAAGACAACTGGGACCTGAGTGCGCTGCGTGCTACTTCCATCATTAAGATCCTGACTTCCAATAAGGAAGTGGACCCAAAACGATTAACGGCGGCTGGCAGAGGGGAATATTTTCCAATAGATGCTTCTAATACTCCTGAGGCACGCAGAAAAAACAGAAGAACCGAAATCATTCTTACACCCAAACTGGACGAATTGTTTAAAATTCTGGAAACAAACTAAGCCTGTTTTATTTGCTATTTCCGTTAATTTAACCTAATTTTAGTCAAAATCTGCGAATCCGAAAGAAGGTTTTTTTCGTAATTACTAATAGTGTAATTAAAACGTAACCTTTCGGTCTTGAAAAGCGTTTAAAACTGAAAACCAGAACCATGAAACATAATTTACTCGGTATACCCAAAGGTCTGATTGTGCTATTAATGGCATTTTCGTCCGTCAATGTTGCCTTTTCCCAAAAAGCAGCGAGCAAGCCTGATTTGGGTTCGGGAACGTATACCGTCACCAGTACAACAAGTTGCATATTAACCGCTACTGCCACCGCAAGTAAAGACACAATTTGTGCCGGACAAAGCACGACATTGACGGCCTCCAGCAGCACCGGAGTAAATGTATTTACTTCCTACACCTGGAACCCCGGTAACCAGACAGTTAGAATTATAACTGTATCCCCTGCAACTACGACCACTTATACGGTTACGATCAATGATTCCCAAACATTATGTACTGGAACAAGCACGGTCGTCATTACTGTAAATAATCTGCCAACGGTAAGCATTAGTCCTAGCATTAATCCTGTCTGTAAAGGCTCCCCTACAGTGCTTACAGCCGGAGGTGCAAATACTTATAGCTGGGGAGCACCGATCGGATCTACACTTAATCCTGTAACTGTTTCTCCTTTATCAAACGCAACGTATACGGTAACCGGAACGGATAGCCACGGTTGTTCAAACACGTCCACTACTGCAATAACTGTAAATAGTTTACCTACTATCACGGCTTCTGCCAACCCTAACCCTGTTTGTAAGGGCACCCCGACTGTATTAACAGCAGGTGGAGCAAGTACTTATAACTGGAACCCCGGTGGTCCAGGTAATCCCATCACTGTTACTCCTCTTTCAAATACCACTTATACCGTGACAGGCACAGATGCCAATGGATGTGTGAATACCACAACTGCTCTGGTAACTGTAAACCCTTTGCCAACGGTAAGTGCAGGAGCTGCCAGTTCTTTCTTATGTAATGGCGTAGGCACCGTACTTGTGGCCAGAGGCGCAAGTACCTATAGCTGGAACCCCGGTGGTCCAGGTAATCCCATTACTGTTAATCCCGGGACAGATCAGACTTATACTGTTACAGGAACAGATGCCAATGGATGCACGAACACCGCAACTGTTTCCATTACGGTATTTAACTTGCCGACGGTTACTGCTTCCGCCAGTATTAATACCCTTTGCAAAGGATCAAGTACATTACTCACCGGAGGTGGGGCTGTTTCCTATGTATGGACTCCCGGCCCCCTGGCGAGTAATCCGGTTAGTGTTACTCCTCCATCCACCACCACTTATACAGTAACTGGTACGGATAGCCATAATTGTCACAACACTTCAACCGTTTTGATAACCGTGAATAATTTGCCAACGATTGTTGCATCTGCCACAAACGCCACCTTTTGTAAGGGAGGAAGTACTGCACTCAGCGCAACGGGTGCTGGTCCTACAGGTACCTATCTATGGAATCCGGGAGGATTACCTGGCAGTCCGGTTACCGTAATTCCATCTATTGCCACGGAGTATACTGTTATCGGAACAGATGCGAATGGTTGTACAAATAAGGATTCTATAGCGATAGATGTATACCCCCTTCCTACTCTGACACCTACCCAGAAAAACCCAACCTGCTCAACATCTAATGGTAGTGCAACGGTCAAAGTAAGTGGTGAAACGAATGTAAAAGGATTTTCAAGTTTTATCTATAACTGGAGTAATGGGGTAAATATAAGCACCTCTTCTCCGAAAGATAGTATTATTGGCATAACTGCCGGCAATTACACGGTAACTGTCACTGATGGAAACGGTTGTATCGGGACAACCTCTTACACGCTAACCACTACCCCTGCAGTAAAAGATTCATTAGTGATCAACCCTGCCACCTGTGGAGTATTAAATGGAAGTATCTCTTCCATTCCATCCGGAGGTACCGGAACGTTCACTTACAAATGGTCCAATAATGGCATTAGTCAATCGATAAATGGCTTAGCTGCTGGAGGGTATACCGTTACTGTTACGGATCAAAAAGGCTGTACAAATGTATCTGCAGGAGTAATAAATAATGCGGGGGCTGCAACTGTTAAAGTGTCCTCCCCTACAAATGTGATGTGTTTTGGAAGTTCGACCGGCGCTGATAGTATCTTATCCGTTAGCGGAGGAACGGGAGCTTATACTTATTCCTGGTCAAATGGAGCAAGCGGGGTTACTAAAGTAACGGGTCTGCCGGCAGGCACCTATACGGTTTCGGTTACTGATGCGAATCATTGTTTAGGCTTTTCTACTGTTACCATAAGTCAACCCACAGTACTTTCTCCTTCTACTTCTTTCGGGAATGTCAATTGCTTTGGAGGTTCGACAGGCACTGCCAATGTATCGGTTAAAGGCGGAACAGGCGCTTATACTTATTCCTGGTCCAGCGGTCAATCCGGCGTGACAGGAGTAACAGGTCTGCCGGCAGGTATATATACGGTTTCCGTAACCGATGCCAATAATTGTCCGGCTTCTGCTACCGTAACTATCAATCAGCCCACAGCTGCATTGGCTCTTACGCCAACATCTACTAATATAAAATGCTTTGGAAATGCCAGCGGTTCAGCCGGTGCAGGTGCTGCAGGCGGTACCCCGAATTATTCTTACGCATGGTCGAATTTAAGCTCCAATGCAAGCATCAATAATCTTGTAGCTGCAACCTATACGGTTACCGTGACCGATGCCAATGCATGTTCTGCCACGACGACCATTTTACTTACCCAGCCGGCCGCTATCACTCCCTCAATATTCGCTACAACACAAGCCAGTTGTGGAGGCTCGAATGGATCCGCCACTGCTTCAGCGGGAGGAGGAACTAGTCCCTATCAATATTCCTGGCCATCTTCCGTAAGCCAGACTGACTCAACAGCGAACGGTTTAAGCGCCGGAAATTATACGGTAACTGTCACGGATGCCAATTCTTGTACCATGACAACGAGTGCAACCATAACAGACAAGGGAGCGGCAACGCTTAGTGTTGCCGGTGGACAAACGATCTGCATAGGTCAGACGGCTTCTTTATCAGCTACCCTCAGTGGAGGAACAAACCCATTTACTTATTCCTGGAGCGGAGGTTTGACCGGGTCTAACCCGACAGCTAATCCTATTGTCACTACTACCTACTCTATTTCCGTAGTGGATGCATTGGGATGCTCAACATCCATGCAAACGGTAACCGTAATTGTCAATCCTCCTCTTACATTAAGCGCTTCTTCATCCAGCACAGGTATCTGTAATGGAGCAAATGCAACATTGACGGCTTCCGGAATCGGAGGGAACGGCGGTCCTTATACTTATAGTTGGGCTCCGGGAGGAAATACCGGATCACAGATCACCGTTTCTCCTAACGGAAACGTGACTTATACAGTGACTGTAAATGACAATTGTGGAACCCCCGTATCAACGGCTGTTCAATCGATAACTGTTAATCCGCTTCCAACAGTAAGCTTCAGCTCTGATATCAATCAGGGTTGTGGTCCATCTTGTGTCAATTTTACCGGCAGTCCTTCCGCAGCTGGTTCCAGTGCAAAATGGAAATTTGGAGATAACGATTCTTCCTCGGCCTCTTCACCTCAACATTGCTATAACAATGCCGGAGCCTATACAGTCAGCTTTACTTATGTGGATGTGAATGGATGCAGTGCTACTTCAACGGTCAATAATATGATCAACATCAATGCAAAACCTAAGGCAACTTTTACTTATGATCCTGCACCGGTAGTAATAGAAGGCAATGCTGTTAACTTCAACAACACCACAACCGGAGCGAGTTCCTATTACTGGAACTTCAACGACCCCAGTTCGGGATCGGATAATACTTCTACACTTACCAGTCCGACCCATACCTTTAAGGATTCAGGAAAATACTGCGTGATACTGGTTGCTATCAACAATAACTGTCTTGATACAACTCCTATGTGTCTGGAGGTACATGAACCCTGTAAGCTATCTGACAGTATACCCAATGTGTTTACACCTAATGCAGATGGTATAAATGATTTATTTACATTTAAAACTTCCGGCCTTGCTCAGATAAAATGTACTTTATTCAATCGTTGGGGTATGGAGATTTATGAATATAATGCCGTACACTCCGGATGGGATGGAAGGACTTTCAGCGACAATATTGCTCCAACCGGAACTTACTTCTATGTATTGGATGCTACCTGTAATGATGGTAGTAAGAAAGAAGGACATGGATATATTCAGGTACTGAGGTAAGAAGACCTGAGAATCATTAGTCTAATATAAATCATTGAAAAAAATATTCTTGAACCGGCTATTCGTAACTCTGGTTGGAGGTATTTTTTTTTCAATTTATTCATTAGCTCAGCCAACTTTTCCCTGCGACAGCGCATCCCGACTTTATTTTTTCCAGGATACCTTAACCAATGGTTCTTTATCTTATATAAGTGGATATACTTCGGGGGCACCTAAAATAACTTTTCTTTTTGAGATGCCTACTTCTCATCATAATGGATTAGGTGCTAATCCGAAAGATGGATACTTGTATTATCTAAGTGACTTGCATGCTCCAATTGACTCGCTCATGCGATTGGACGCTTCCGGAAATGCTAAAGGAGTATGTAAGCTGCCTTTTGTCACTAACTGTTACTATGGGTGCTTTGATCCCTGGGGCCGATATTGGACCGTTAATTCAGGAAATAATACACTTGTAGCAATTGACATTAACACCGGTAACATTTTAAAAGGCCCTTATGCAATAAGTACCGGTGGTTGGGACGACATCGTTTTTAATCCTTATGATTGTTTTTTTTACTACGGTACAAGCAGGATTGACACATCAGGGATTGTGGATCCCACTTATACGGGGGTTAATTTTAAACCAAATGGCAATTATGGAGCCGTAGCGATAGGGAGTGATGGAAACATCTATGGTGTAGCCGGAGGAAATGCTGCTCCGGCAAACGCTGCAGGAAATTTATCTAAAATTGATCTTACCTCCAACACTTCCTCAAATGTATTCGGCTTTAACACCGGACCAGATGCCGGGCAAAGTGACATGGCTTCCTTTATTTGCTTTAGTCTTACGGCAGCTTTCAAAATCACTCCCGGCTCTCTGTGCTACGCTCCTTTTAATGTCACGTTTACCGACCAGACCATTGGAAAAATAAATTCCTGGACTTGGGATTTCGGAGATCCCTCTTCGGGTATACAAAACACTTCCGCATTAAAAAATCCGGCACATACTTATCAGCAGCCTGGAATCTACATTATTAAGCTGGTTGTTTCCGGAGGAGGTGCAAAAATTTGTTATGTCATAAAAGATTCGGTCAATTCAAGTGTCAGTTTAGCAAGTATAGGCCCTACGGTCAGTAATACACCAACAAACTTGAAGTGTTATGCGGACAGTAGTGGAACAATTTCTGTAAAAGCAAACGGGACAGGAACAATAACCTACAACTGGAGTAGCGGAGTGACCATCAATGCAACTCCGATTGCCAGCCACTTAGCGGCGGGCTCCTATTCAGTAACGGTCAGTGATGCTACAGGTTGCCAGATTATAACAAATGCTACCCTTACCCAGCCCTCCGCACTTTCTTTAACCGGTACCGGATTAAACACGAGTTGTAATGGAAGTTGTGATGGTCAGGCAGTTGTCATTCCATCAGGTGGCACGGGCACCATCAACGCTTTGTGGAGCACGGGCGGCACCAGTTTAAGCATCAGCAAATTATGTGCGAGCAGCTACTCCGTTACCATCACCGATGCCAATAATTGTCAGAAAGATACTGTTTTGTCAGTGGTAGAACCTACTCTTATTAAGCTTGTCCCTTCAAGCACTCCGGCGGGTTGCAACCAGAGTGACGGGAGTGTCGGAATAAGCGCATCAGGTGGGACGACCACGGTAACGGGAGGATATACCTATCTCTGGAACACGGGATCAACTGCGGCAACGATAAGTAATATACCTGCAGGCAGCTACACCATAACGGTAACGGACAATAATAATTGCACAAAGGTTGCAGACACAACAGTAGCAAACCTCAGTGGAGTAAATGCCGGTATCTTAAGCAAAACGGATCCCGGCTGTTTTGGAGGATGTAATGGGAATGCTGTTGCCCAGGCTATCCCGGGAACAGGAACAGCTCCCTTCCAATACCTCTGGAGTAATGGAACCAATTTAGTTACAACGGGTAACCTGTGTAAAGGAAATTATACCGTAACGATCACAGATACCAAGGGCTGCACTTCCTCCGCATCAGTGATAATAGATGAACCACCAGCCCTGGTTCTTTCCAATTTGAATGCTCCAGGTGTTTGTGTTGGTCAGCAAACAGCACTGACAGTAGTACCTTCCGGCGGAACCCCTGCCTATACGATTAGCTGGATGCCCGGAGGCCAGACGGGAACAACCATAAATGTGCAGCCACCCCTGGTAACCAATGCTTATACCATCACTGTCACCGATTCGAATGCATGCGTGTCTGCTCCGGTAATTATAGACGTAAATGCCGTTCCTGTAATCAAATTCAAGTCAGATACGCTATCCGGATGTCCCGGGCTCTGCGTCAACTTTACCGATCAAAGTACTGTTGAAGGGGGCAATGTCACAAAATGGGCCTGGAGTTTTGGCAATGGTTCTGTTGATAACGTGGCGGATCCCAGTTCCTGCTATCCTGACGCAGGAAACCACACCGTTCAACTTACCGTAACAAGTAATGAAGGCTGTATGGCCACAGACAGCATTCACAATATGATCATTGTATTTGCTTTGCCGCATGCTGCATTTACGACTGACCCTAAAACCGTGAGTGTTATTGATCCGACCTTTCATTACATCGATCAAAGCACAGGAGCTGTTGCCTGGCTATGGAATTTCGGAGATCCTGCTGCTGATAAGACAAGTAGTGTAGAAAATCCTTCTCATACATTCGAAAATGCAATAGCAGGTAGCTATTGTACATTGCTAACAGTGAAGAATGCAGAGGGTTGTATCGATACAACAACTTTATGTATGGAAATTGGTCCTGATTTCGACTTCTTTGTTCCGGATGCTTTTACGCCTAATGGAGATAGGACGAACGACACATTTAATGGCAAAGGAATAGGAATCAAAAAATACCAAATGGTCATTTTTGATCGTTGGGGCAACCTTATCTTTACCACTTATGACCTGAACGTGGGATGGGATGGAACAGCCAACGGAGGCGATCAGATTGCTCAGCAGGATGTGTATGTCTACAGAATTGTTTTAACGGACGTATTCAATAAAGAGCATGATTACATTGGCAGAGTTGCCCTTTTCAAATAAAATGTGCAGACCTTTTCTCAGTTATAAATTTGCATCGGAATTATCCAGGGAAATAAGACGTTGCCGCAACATAAATTCCAACTGTTCATTCGCCTTAAGTGCTATTTTCATTAATTCCTTATTTTCTTCCCGGAGTGAATAAACTTCATGGGCATTATCAAGAACCGCTTTTAATTCATCTACATTGAATGGTTTCATAACATAACGATAGATTTGTCCTTTGTTGATGGCTTCAATAACTACTTCCAGATCAGAATAGCCGGTAATAAGTATTCGGATAGGATCAGGAAATTCTTTAATAATCGATTCTAAAAACTGCACGCCTGTTATAGCAGGCATGCGCTGATCGGTAATGATGATACTGAATTTTTTATCTTGTAATAATTTCCTTCCTTCTTCTGCCGACTCAGCAGTATATACTTCATAAAACCTTCTGAAATTAGCTTTAAAAGTTAACAGGTTATTCGCTTCATCGTCAACATACAGAATTGTTGCCTTTGTTTCTTTCATTTTTCTTATTATCAAATTTTTGACCTTTCCTGAAAAGGACTACTTTTGGAATCCAGGGGGCTCTATCAATGCTTAAAAATATCGATTTATATGCTAAGTTAAGCCTAAAAATTACTTACCCATAACCTTTGAGATAAAGTTCTCGTTAAACCAGTAGTTATGAAAAACAAATTACAATTATTAATCCGGAAGAATGAGTTAAACGAAACAGTTTTTCAGCCTTCTTTTTTTCGTCTGAATGTTTCTTCTGACAGAGAAAAATTAAACCAGTTGCTCGATAAAGAGCCGGCTATAAAAGTGTTTGATCAGCTTCAAGGCCAAGTGGAAGAGCTGGTGAAACTACAAAACCCAAAAACAAAATTCACAAAAAATGAATTATCAGAAGCCGCCAGAAAACATATTGGTTCGGTTCCCTATGAAGAATATGGTGTATGGGTATATTATCCCTGGTCGACAAGACTGGTACATTTATTGGATGAAAAGGAATTCGTAGAAGTACGCACCAGCCGGAATCAATACAAGATAACTCCTGAAGAAAAAATTATTCTGGCCGGAAAACGGATCGGCGTCATCGGACTTTCTGTCGGACAATCCATTGCTGTTACCATGGCGATGGAACGAACGATGGGTGAACTCCGCTTGGCCGATTTTGACATTTTAGAACTAAGCAATTACAACCGCATCCGCACAGGACTGCATAATCTGAATGTACCTAAAGTTGTTTCCGTTGCCAGGGAAATTTCAGAACTTGATCCTTTTCTAAAAGTCACCTGCTATCCGGAGGGTATTCATGAAAAAAACATAGATGATTTCTTGCTAAAGGGTGGCAAACTGGATATACTGGTGGACGAATGCGATGGACTTTACGTAAAAATACTTTGCCGACAAAAGGCGAAGGAATATAGTATACCGGTAGTGATGGAAGCGAGCGACAGAGGAACAGTTGATGTAGAGCGCTTCGACCTTGAACCAGGCCGACCTATTCTTCATGGATTCGTTGATCACCTGGATCTGAGTCTGGTAAAGGAAGCAAAAACGAATGAAGAAAAGGTCCCTTATATGTTGCCGATTGCCGGAGAAGAAACACTTAGTGACCGTTTTAAAGCCTCCATGCTGGAAATCGAACAGACGATAACTACCTGGCCGCAGTTAGCTTCTGCGGTGACGTTGGGTGGAGGCATTTCCGCCGACGTTTGCAGAAGAATTGCACTGGATCTGTTTCACGATTCGGGGCGTTATTTTGTAGATGTTGAAGAAATCATCGGTGATAAAGGTCATCAAAAGATAGAAGAGAAACCTCTGGTGATAAAACCTGCCCTCAGTAAAAAAGAAATGCAGGAGCTTATTCTCCAACATAAAACAGCCCTATATAAAGGACAAATCTCCCTAAAAAAAGAAACAGTTGAAACATTGGTTAGTGCCGCAACACTGGCACCCAGTGGAGCTAATAGCCAAACGTGGGTCTGGATGTACAAGGATAGTTGTCTTTACTTGTTTTTAGAGACTCAATACGAAGCCGCACTGCTTGACTATAAACACACTACCACTATCATGGGATTGGGAACAGCCACAGAAAATTTGGTTTTAAAATCGCATGAACTTGGCATGCGGATACTAGTGGAAAAAATGCCGCTGAATGAAAAAAGCATACTGGTAGCCGTATTTCGTTTCTTTGATACGATTCCCCTCGAGTTGAAATCTCAAATGGAGCCATCTGTATGTGATGATTTGTCCCGATATATCCCACATAGGATGACTAACAGGAATAATGGACAAAAAAGACATCCGATCGACCAATCCAAATTTGACTACTTGAGATCTCTTGCCCGCACGGTATCAGGAGCTGATATGAAACTAATTGAGGATGAAAACAGCTTGATTGCATTGGGAGAAATTATTGCGAAAATGGACCGGATCAGAGTCATGCACGAAGGCGGACATACTGACTTTAGGGGAGAATGCCGGTGGACACCCGAAGAAGTTTCGTATACAAAGAACGGAATTGATGTAATTCAGACTACGGATCTGACTCCCTCGGAAATGGCCGGATTTAAAATGATCCGAAAATGGCCGGTCATAAAATTACTGAACGACTGGGGTGCCGGAAAAGGACTTGAAAAAGTTCCAAGGAATCAGATACATGGAACTACGGCTGTTGGTTTAATTACCATGCCGCAGTTTAGCTGCGACGATTTTTTTACCGGGGGCAGGGCTCTGGAAAGGGTCTGGTTGGGGGCAACTAAAGAAAATATTTGTGTTCATCCGGCATCTATTTCAACACTCACTTTCAATGCGTTTGTTCACAGAGGCGAACACATTTTTCCTGAAAATCTAAAAAAAGAAATAAAAGAATTACGCGCGGAATTTTGTAATCTATTTTCAATAACTAAGCCTATTGGAG
>JABDFG010000022.1 GCA_013286655.1 Bacteroidota bacterium | reverse complement strand
CGTTATCCCATACCTCAAAATAATATTCAATGGCATCTCCGGAAACAATGTTCAGCGTGTTCATGTCCCAGGTGTAAAAAAACTGATCCTGGTTTTTGGTTTTGCTCACAGGAATGGAAACAGAAGTAGGGAGTAGGGATTTGGGATTTGGGATTTCTCCCTTAGCTCCTGTGTCCGTCTTATTGATGAACCGATAATTAAAAGTCAGGTTTGTGAATCCATAGTCGTCCTTTACCTGACCTCTGAAATAATGTAGTTTTTGTGAAAGGGAATCTTTTTTATCGTCCACATCAATTACCGGGTATTCATCCGGAACAACATGGATGCTGTATAAAACAGAGTCCTTGCTATGAATGAATTCATTGGCAGTTGTAATCGTATACCGTCTGTCATTCATTATGCGGGAAGAATATTGATAGGTATTGTAAGCGGATGCAGAAAGAGCAAGCGTGGTGTCGGCAAAACCCATGCGCAGGATATCCGTATTTTGCGTGTTAAATTTCCAGGTAACTTTAGTGCCAATGGGAATCAGTAAATCACCGGTGTTTTTAAGTGTTTCATTTTGCCTGCCCAGGTAGGCAGGATAATCCAGCTGAACGCTAAAGTTGAGCAGGATGGGGTTCGGAAGAATTTTTAGTTCGTACTCCTTCGACTGAAAGCCTTCTGCGGTTAATCTGAAGTGAACTGTTTTCTGAACATTCTTGAACAGGTAACGGAATTCAACGGTATTTTCTTTATCCAATTTATACTCACTTCCGTCTATGGAGATAAAAACGGCGGCGGGGACTTCATTTCCTGCAAGTTTTACCTGTAATTCAAAATCTTCCTGCTGAACCGAACTCAGATTTTTATTTTCGATCATAAACCGGAAGGGAGCTTCCTTTTCAAAATAAGTACGGTGTTTCACCAGGCGGTTGGTGCTGTCCGTAATAATACCGGGAGCTGCGAATAGAATGAAAAGTAAAATAATAAGCGGGACTAATGTGTATTTCAGGTATTTTTTATTTTCACCGAGATTGATTGCGGAAGCAAAGGGAATGGGTTTTAGCTCTTGTATTTTTTGATCAATGGCGGCGTTAATAAGAGAATTGGAATTTGGGATTCCTGGATTCAGGATTATATTTTGAGCCGATCCGGCTTCTTTTTGGAGTTGTAAAACATTCAAAAGTTTATCCTGAATAGTGTCGAAATGTTGGCCAATGATCTCTGCTGCCTGTTCGTAAGAAATGACCTCGCCCAACCGGTAAAGTTTAAGTAGAGGAATAACGACCAGCCTGGTAATAATATAACCGTTAACAACCAGAAAACTGTAAAACAAAAATGTACGAATGGCTGTATCAAAGTGGGCGTAATACTCCAGGACTGTCACACTCAGGTAGAAAAGCAGGAACACCCCGGCAGCATACAAGAATCCCCGTACTACTTGATTTTTGTAGTATTTACGGATGAATTCATCCAGTTTGCTGATTAATACACTATAATGGGTGTTCATAGAGGAAGGTTTACCACAAAAATCGGGCCTGTAAAAAACACTAAACTAAAGATAGCAAAGATTAAGTAAATGAGTTCATGATCGCTGTATGGCTAGTTTCGTCTTATCAAAATTCAACAACTTCAGATAGAAAGCTTTAAAATCTTCAAACTCGTTTACCGGTATTATTTTCTTCGTAAATACCTGTTGTTTTTCTATGAAGAGTCCCCCGGGAATTTTTTTAAATTGTACCGTGTAGCTTCCATATTTGCCTTGGTAGCTAATATTGTCTGGCAATTTTAAAAGCTGATAATGTTCCGGAAAGCTCAGGGTTATTTTCTGAACCGAAGGAGCCGTATTTCCCAGTTTGTCGATATTGATCCGGTTCTGCCGGTGTTTCCCGGAGACAGCTACGCTGCTTTGCACTACTGACATATAAGGAATCTGGAAAATGAGCAGGTTGGCCACTTCATCCGAAAATTGAGAGGCCTTAAACTCTATAGAAACCTTCAAAGGTTTCGAAATCTCATTCTTGTTTTCAAACTGATGATTTAAAAGTTCCATGTTTGTAAACACCGATTTTCCCAGGTGTTCTGCCAGGTAATTTTTTTGCTCTGCTTCGGAAATAGAAGAAAAATATTCCCGCATACTTCCTCCCGCAATCCCCGGGTACAGGCCATCGACGGATAAGTCAATGGTTTTATCTGTATTTAATTTGGCTTTTACCGTGTACTTGATTTGATTCTTTCCAGGGTCCAGATCGTCATCCGGAAGACGTAGGATGGTTGAATTGCCTTCTTTTATAACCAGGGCAAAAGCATTCACATCATTCTCCGTCAGCACGTAATAGGGATAATAATCTGTTGTCATATCCAGGTAAGAGGTTTTCCCTTTTAGTACATATTGCACGATAACATGGTCGAAATAAAGAGAAGGCAGCATCTCCTGATGGTTAAAAGTATTCGATTTCACCAGGGTAAAGTTTGCTTCTATTCCGATAGCCCTCAGCATTACAATCATCAGTGTTGCCACATCTTTACAATCCCCGATACGGGAAGAAAGCGTTAAACCTGGATCTTTGGGGACATAACCGGATTGTAAAAAGGGAACATAGGAATATTTTATTTCTCTGGTCAGGTAGTTGTAAATGTTTTCTACTTTTTGGCTGTCGGATAGTTCCGGCCGGATGATACTGTCCAATGCTTCCCGGATTTCATAGGTCATTTCAAATTTTCCATAAGTGATTTGTTGATACCAGTCTACCAGTTTGCTCCAGTCTGGCAAAGTACTGATCATAATATTGCTATAGAGATCAAATAAATCAAGGGTGGCCTCTTCTGTTTCAATTTTCGGAAGATCGTAATATTCCCATTTGTAAAAATCAAAACCATCATGGCTGCTTTTAGTTAGCGTACTGTCCAGCTTATGGTAGAGATACCCCAGGTATTGATTTTCAGGGACCGCTACCTCAAATTTGTGGTAATAGATAGGTGTTTCAAAGGAGGTGTAATGAACGAACGCAAGTTCTCTGTCCAGTTCTGTTTGTTGTTCCCATTCCTGCACTCCGTCAATTTGCAGAATATCACCGGGCTCCAGATTTTTGATCACCACATAAGCTCCCTGCTTATCCGGCGTAATTTCTGCGCCGTTGGATTTCAGTACCCGGAGTGTATTGACATTTCCCATAAAACTAAAATCGTATTCTGTCCAATGTTTCGCGCCGCTTTCGTTTAAAATTTTTACCATCATTTGCTGGTATACTTCTACATGTGCACTTGAATCATAAATCAGGTTACGCGTATACATTAAGATAACGGATTCTTCATTGCTGTATTTTTTCTTCCAGCGTTCATCTCCCAGGATTTCCTCAAATGTTTTGGTCTTGAATAATTTGTTCAGTTTTTTCTGACCTTCGATCCGTGTGATCTTCGTGTCGAGGGAGGAATTTTGCCGCTGGTATTGTTTGGATAGTTTGTAAAATTTCAGCGCCATGGAATCGGAGGCCAGCTTATTCCATTTGCTTTTATCAGTGTACACGTCCCCCAGGTATTCCAGAGCCTGACTATTGTAGGGCGCTATCGCCAAAGCCTCCTGCAATTCATTCGCGGCCTCCTGAAAAAATCCATGTTCCAGAAGGTAGTGTGCTTTTTCCTGGCGATAATCTACATTGCTGGGAACCTGTTTAATTAACTCATTATAGAGTCTCATCACTTTCTTTACCCTTCCCTTGTTTTTGTAATACGAAATAGCGGTTGAGTAGTCCAGTGTTAAGAACCTTGATCCGATTTTCGAAATGGTATATTTCGTACCCACACGACGCTCCCGCTCTGTTAGGCCTTTTTCCGACTTGTCGTTATCCAGTTCCATATCCAGGGATTCTTTGTAATCAGGGTATGATTTTTTCATCTCCGAGATAAATGCCTGCTTTTGTTTTTGCATGCCTTTCTTGTCGTAGTATTTCAGATAAGCGCTGATAACAGCATAATTGGAGGGGGTTATGGTTTTTAACCGATCAAGGGAGCTTACGTATTTTTGTTCTTCTGTTCCCGGATCGATTTCTTTTAGCTTACTGTATAATAAACCGAAAACAGGAGTCTTTTCCTGGTTAATTTCATTCAGCACCTGGGAAACCTTTTCCATCTTTCCATTCTGGGCATATATTTTCGCGAGTAGGTATTTGAACATAACCAGATCCCGGTGTTCCCGGAGTGCTTTTACAAAAAAAGGCTCTGCCTGTTTCGTCAACCCATCCATAAAATAAGCCTTGCATAGCGCAAAATAATTGAACAATTCCGAAGGTTTTTTTTCAATCGTTTCTTTGAAATAATTGATCGTAAAATTTTCACTGAGTCTTGTCTGGAATACTGATTGGGAGCTTATCGTTGAATTAGCGATAGCTCGTACATGGATGTTTTTAATCAGTTTTCCTTCGGGATCTGTAAAACGTAATCCAAAGCCCAATTCACTGCTGTTATTGTCGTTGCTGATGTTAAAATAATCGCTTAACCAGGTATTTACCGTTAGGTCGGAAACTACGGGAGTATCAAAAAAGGACAGTAAATCATAAGACTTGGGAGCCTGTGGGGGACTTGAACATTTTACAAGAATGCGATGCGTTCCGGCATTCAGGTTCAGCGCAATAATTTCCTGATCCCACTTAAAACGGGTGATGGATTTGTTATTAAAAACAAGGTTGCCATCTATCCATATTTTTATTGGAGAAGCGCTTCCCACGCGCAGCTCTAGCTTTCTGTTTTCCGGTAAATGAATAAAACTGCTGGCATAATAAGTGGCACTTGGGTAGTTGTTCAGCAAATAGTCCGAAAACTCGATGCGGTTATTTACATCATCATATTTGGGTCTTACCCATTTTAAAAAAACGCCTTTGCTGTTTTCGTAGGTTTTGGAACTATCGTAGGTATCTTTTTCTACAGGGTAGATAATGTCATGACCGCTTCCTGAAGTGTTTTTAAAGGGGCCGATCATCGCCCAGTGATAATCTTCCAGTAGTTCTCCGTAAGCCAGAACCGATTCGTTAAATTTTCGTTTTTCCCTCTGTTCGGCTGCCAGCATCAGCCGATAAGGTAATTTTACCGCTTCACTGAAATTTTTCTGCCGGATGACAAAATCGGGACTTCCGGCATAGGCATTTTTGAAAACGCTGAAAAGAGGCTCTTCCGGGAAATTCCGGATCAAACTATTTGCATACTTCTGGTAAGCAAGTTTATCCTGTTCAATATCGCTCAGGTAAAGCAGACCTGTTATCGCTTCCCTGTTCAGACTGTCCTTTGCCAGCGTTTCTCTGAATAAGCTGCGGGCTGTTTTATTGTCGTTTGCTTTTATGTAATCCCATCCATTTTCCGAAAATGCATAACCCGACACTAACAGGGCAAGACCTGTTATAAAACGTTTAAAAAGGGGGGCATTCATTCCGTTCAGGATGGGCTAACCTTCTCCAGGTCCATTCCACAGCTCGGGCACTTCCCGGGTTTGTCAAACAGCTGTTCCGAACATTTCATCGGGCATTTGTACCGCTGCTTCACTTCTTCCTGCTTATCCGTTTTTGGCGCTTTGGAGGAGCAATTTGTTGCTACTATGCTCAGGGTTGCTAATACCGTCAGCAAAACTATTTTTTTTAAAAGAGTAGGCATGTTTCGTCGATTAGATGGAATACTAAAGATACAAACAATACCACATTTGTTCTATTCGTTTTTTATGAATAATATTGCGTGAAAGTGTTTAGTGTGAGACGATTTTTTCCGGCGGTAATTTTTACCTTTTTGCTTTTTGCGCTACATCCTTGTTTCGGCCAGAAAACGAATAAACCAACGTATACATACGCCGAGCCGGAAAAACTGCACGAAAAAGACAATAGTTTCGCGGGATCCGGCACGGGGAAACACAAATTCTTCTCCCGTGGAATCTTCGGACCCAAAAGAGGGTCCGATCACGTTAAAACAACACAACATTTCCGCGCCAGTGGCAAAGCCAGCCGCAGTGCATTCCAGAAAAAACAATACGGCAAGAAAGGACTCTTCGGCCGACGCAAATCAAATGGTTGGGGTGGCAAAGCGTTCAAGACAAATGGCCAGGAAGACAAACGTCTGTTTAAAGGGCAGAAAAAGCGAAAGAAGTAATTCCGTGGGCTTTAAGTTTTAGCTGTCTTGAAATTTCTCAGGGTATAGGTGAGTGTCAGCATATAGTACCTGTTCAGCACATTTGTTTTGTCGTCTTCTATATAGGTATTGGTCACCGTTCTGCTGATCGTGTTGTTCTGATTCAGCAGGTCAAAAACACTGGCTTTTACTTCAAAAGAGTGATCCTTTAACAGCTTGTAGCCCAGTGAAGCGTTCCACAGTAAGAAATCCAGGTTGTAATTTTGGGAAAGACCGGCATAGAGCGAATGGTTAAGGGTTGTATTGAAAACAAATCCGTTCCAGAATAACCAATTAAACTTGAACGAAGTGGTTTGAGAAAAATAATTATTATTGGGAACTGTCGTTGGTAGTGTATTTTTTACAATGTTGTAGTTCGCGCTATACGAAAATGTAAAATCAATTTTTTCACTGATATTACTGCTAAGTCCAAGACCTCCACTTAGTCCATAGTCACCGGAGATATTGGTGAGATTGTTGATCAGGCCAGGTGTCTGGGCATAATTGAGACCGGAGTTTAAGTTAAGGTTGCATTTTATTTTTGTGATGGGAATCGCATAAGTAACAAATGATTTGGAATTAAGGTATCCATTCATATTAACCGGCCTGGTTAACTGCCCTCCCGGTTTCAGCACCGTCTCCTTACCAACGACGGTATCCTTTGTAGGAAAAATTGTTTGATTGCCGATATAGTTCTGGGCGTAATTCGCATAGAAATAAACAAATAAACCACTTGCTTTTGTATTTCTCGTTTTCCCATAACGGATTGTCAGGGTCTGCTCGTAGTCCTGGCGAAGGGAGGGGTTTCCTGTGCTGAGCATAAGGGGATTGTTATTGTTGATAACGCTTTGCAGTTGAGAAACCGATGGAAGATTAGTCGTAGCGCGGTAAATGATGCGCAGGTTGGTCCCTTTGGAAAACCGGTAATTGAGCATGGCCTGGGGAAGGATATCTGTGAAAGGCTTGTTGACAGTAAAGGCAACCGGAAAATATTCGCTGCCACTAAGGGTCGCATATTGCGCGTTTATTCCTGCCATGAGCATAAACTTCTTTTTGTTTCTGCGGTAACCAATGCCTCCTTTGTTAATTGTATACGTACTTTGGTATTTATTGCTAAGGGCCGTGTCCAGATTGGTATAGTTTTGATCGATGACCGAGTAGTTATAGGTGGGCATGTCCGTATTGGCGACTGTATAAGAAGGATTGTAACTGAATTGCAGCTGGCCGAAACTATCTACTGGTTCAGTATAGACCAGGTTTGGAGAAAGCATGTATCCATTGCTGTGTACCGGATTGTCCTGATTAATAATGCTGGTGTCTACCGGAAAAAAATAAGTACTCAGGGAGGTCTGGCTGCCATTGCCGTACTTATTATTCATGTCACTGGAGAGTCCGGCTGAAAAAGTTCTCCCCTTTTTATGAAATTTATGACGCCAGAGAAGTGTATTAGTGAAATCATAACCTGCGGTGAAGGCCGGGGTATTGTTGAATGTTTCGCTTTGCAAAATGTTTCCTGCGGCGAGTGTATTATAGCCAGCCATTCCCAGACCGGAATTGTTGTTCTGCACATTCAATTTGGGAGTAAGGATCAGGGAATTAGCAGTATCAATTGTATATTCCATTCGCACATTCAACCGTTGATTATAGTTGTTGTTGTTGGCAGAATCAGTTTCCGCATAGTAAAGCCCTTCGTTATGGGTACTGATGTAGTTCCTGTTTTTGTCGGTTATCGTGGTATTGTCCGCTTCGCTGTAAAAATAACTTGCCGTTATTTTGATGTCCTTGCCCCATTTGTCGCTGTAGTTCAGGCCCAGAGCGTTGGTGGTTGTTATTCCGTTTTGAGGGCTGATCAGGAAATTGTTCGAACTGCCTCCGCCTGACTGATTTCCGCTGCTACGTCCTCCTCCTCCCCCTGTTACGCCAAGTAGATCCTGCGTGCTGAAATTTTGCTGATTGATATTATTGGAAAGTCCAAGTATGGAAATTCTGCGATCCCCATCGAAGATATTCAGATTGCCGCCGGCTATGTAGCGGTCATCATCGCCGTAGCCGGCATAAAATTTGCCGAACTCCCCGTTGCTTTTGCCTGCTTTGGTAATGATATTGATGGTTTTGCTGGATTGTCCGTCGTCAAACCCTGTAAAGAGTGCCTGGTCACTTTGTTTGTCGAAAACCTGGATCTTATCAATCACCTCGGCGGGTAAATTTCGAATGGCCATGGTGGGATCATCTCCAAAGAATGGTTTTCCGTCTACCGTCACCTGAGTCACCTTTTCTCCATTCACGGAAATGGATCCGTTACTATTCGTTACTCCTGGCATTTTAGTTATGAGATCTTCTGCGGTGGCATCGGGATGTGTCTTAAATGCGTCCGCATGGTATTGTATCGTATCACCTACCTGATCGAAAAGAATTTGTTTGCTGATGATAGTGGCTGTCTTTAACAGGGCTCCTGACGCTTTTAATTGCAGGTATCCGAAGTCTTTTCGGGATAATGCCGGACTAAGTGAAAATAAGCCGGTTTTAAAGGGTTCATAACCAATGTATACTATTTTCAGGTAATAGGTTCCGAAAGGGATGGACCCGATTCTGAAAAATCCGGTGCTGTCTGTTACTCCACCCGATACGAAGGAGGAATCCTTTTGCCGGAGGACTCCTATGGATGCAAATTGCAGGGGTTTCGCTGTTTTGGCATCCTTAATAACACCTGCGATCTTCCCGGTTTCCGGAATTTGTGCAAAGCTGGAAAATGACAGGAATAGTAAAAATAATGCGAAAAATAGCTTAAAGCTTAAAGTTTGAAAGTTTGAAAGTTTGAAAGTTTGAAAGTTCAATTTGCAAATGAATTTGAAATAGTTCAACTAGCTAACTTTCCAACTTTGAATGAATCACCACACCCCCATGGATGGCCTTGGTTTCCCCGGAGATGTGGCAAGTTTCAGCTGTGTTTTTAAGGTAGTCGTTTCATAAAGTGGATTTACTTCTGTTGTCGGTCGCGCTCCTCCGCCTTTATTTCCTCCTCTGCCTCCCATACCGCCTCCGCCCATTCCTCCGGCACCCCCCATGCCACCTCCGCCCATTCCTCCGGCGCCCCCCATGCCACCACCACCCATTCCGCGTCCACCGCCGCCTCCACTGCCGCCACCGCCTGATCCCGCGGGTGCAGGAAGACCGTTAACGGTAACGGTTATCCCCAATACAACGGTGGTATCCGATAAGGAAAGCGATTTTTTATAAAAGGTTTTGAAGGGAATAATGGCTTCATATACCAGGGTATTGGTGCTATCCCAGTTGATGTTAATGGATATGTCATTGTTATTTTCCATGGATGTTAAACCTCCCAGGGGTGGTTTGAACCCTGTGAGTTGCATTTCTTTGGGAGCATTAAAAAATTTTCGTTTAAGAGCGCCTATATCAGGTTTATGATCTCCTGACTTTTTTTCTGAAGAGACATCTCCTGAATTTCTGCCTCTGTCCCTTCCTTCTCCTGATTTGCTGTCGCCTCCCGCATCCGGGTTTGCCATTGGGAAGAGAACACCTGTCTGGTGTTTGTTTTTACCCATACTATCTATCCAGAGCTGCAATCCCGCGCGTATAATTTTGACCTGTGTTTTCTCATCAACGACCTTCATGCAGAGGTATAAATTATTGATATCGTTGGAGAAAGTATACTGGATCTTTGTTTCTCCATCATAAAAACCTAGCGGAACGGACCATTCTTTTGCATTTCCGTCTGCGGTTACCGGAGTGGCCTGCCATTCTTGGTTATAAAAAGGTTTGGCGCAGGAAGCGAGTATCAAAACAGCCAGTCCGGGTATAAGTTTTAGGAAGCTCATTTTTGCAATTATTTGTTTGTTGCGCAAATGTAAGGGTTTAGGTGTTAATTCGGAGGGTTGATGATCCTGAATAAGTTATCTCTGTAATGCTCGCTGATCGGAACTTCCGTTTCTCCAAGCCGGATACGGTTTTTACGGATAGAAGTTATTTTATCAACGGATATAATAAATGATTTATGTACACGCAGGTATTTCCCTGAGGGAAGCTTTTCTTCAATGGCTTTCATGCTCAGGCGTGTGATCACCGGCTTTTGGGAGCCGGAGACATAGATTTTGATATAATCTTTAAGGCCTTCTACATGCGTGATTTCTTTGATGACAATTTTGACGAGGTTGTATTCGGAATTTACGAAAATGTAATCGGGTGCAATGTCCTGACCTTGCAGATTCATTTTAAGGTTTTTGAATTCCAGAGCTTTGTTGGCAGATTTCAGGAAGCGTTCAAAAGAAACGGGTTTTACCAGGTAATCTAAAACACTTAATTCAAAACCTTCCAGCGCGTGTTGTTTATAGGCGGTGATGAAAATGACCATGGGCTTTGTTTGCAGGCTTTGCAAAAATTGAACGCCTGTTATTCCCGGCATCTGTATGTCGAGGAAAATAAGATCAATGCTTTCTTTCTGCAAAATTTCCATTGCTTCGTAGGCGTTTTTGCAGCGTTTGATTAAGTGTAGGAAAGGAACCTGACGGATATTATCTTCCAGCAGGTCAAGGGCAAGCGTTTCATCATCTATGGCGAGGCAGCGTATCATTTTAAATTCAGATTAAGGGAAACGGTAAACAGATTGTTTTGTTCTGTAATCAGCAGATCGTGTTTTCCGGGATACAGTAAGTTTAATCTTCGTTTGAGATTACTGAGACCAATTCCGGAATTTTTGTCTTTTATTTCTTTGCTTTCATTGTTACACTTATTAATCACCTGCATAAAAAGGGAATCTTCACCGGAAACAAGCTGTATATCAATTTCTGGTTGCTCGATGATGCCAATTCCATGTTTGAATGCATTTTCAACAAGGGGAATGAATAGCATGGGTTCGATGGAATGGTCATGGATGGATCTTTGAAAGTCGAAGTTTACTTTTACATCATCACCAAACCGAAGCATTTGTAAATTAATATAATTTCTAAGGTATTCCATTTCTTTTTCCACACTTACCTTTTCTATACCTGACTCATAGAGCATGTAACGCATCAGACCGGATAACTCTATTAAGATGGGTTCCAGCCTGTCGGATTTTTTCCGGGCAAGGGATACCATGCTGTTGAGTACGTTGAACATGAAGTGCGGACTGACCTGTGAGCGCAGGAAGGATAACTCGGTTTTCAAAGCTTCGTTTTCTTTTTCTTTACGGATGCGTTCCATTTCGGCGTTATCGGCGATGATCCGGTAGCTTAGGCTGATCGCGATAATGAAGATGCCGGGGAAAAGTTTCATGTTGAAGGAGCGGAGAAGCGAACGGTGAAAGGGGTAATAGCTATGCATGATGGTTGCATTACCGGCAGATACCAATGCGATCAGGATCACCACCAATAGAATATAGGTGATTGTTTTTTTCCTGGATAGAAAGGTGGGGATCAGGTAATAAGCGTTTAAATAGAAAACACAGATCAGGGAGATATAGGATATTATCTCCGGTACCTCCAAGAATTCCCGTTCGTGGAGAAAACCATGCTCCGGACGGGAGGGTTTGAGTAATAATATGGGAATTGACATTAACAGCACCCAGGCTAATACATGAAATAATACCGTGCTGTATTTTTTAGAATTCATTACCTATAAAGGTATTTATACGTTTGCATATTGGCTATTCAAATAGGCGAAGTGCTGAAATTTATATACGATAGGGGACTATATAGCTACATTTTTTCAAAATACCCGTATATTTAGCCATTCCTCAAGCCCTTATTTGTAAACATGGTCAATTTTTCTTTTTCCCGGCGCAGTCTTCTGTTTCTGCTTTTGTTTACCGCCTGTTACCCATTCAAAAAGGAACAGCTTGCGAAAATAAATTCTGCAAAGTTGGATACGGCTGGTGTTGGGGCTAATCCGGAACGACCGGTTTACCATGGAATGGAAACCAAATTGACGGATATCCTTCATACTAAACTGGAAGTGAAGTTTGATTGGGCCAAAGCTTATTTATATGGTAAGGCTACTATTACTGCCAAACCTTATTTTTATCGGGAGGATCAGGTTTTGCTGGATGCCCGTGGGATGGACATGAACGAAGTGGCTTTATTAAAAGGGGAAGAGAAGATTAAACTGGATTATACCTACGTGAATGATGTATTAAAGATTAAATTGGATAAAGCGTATACGCGTAATGACACGTTCCAGCTGTTTATTGACTATACTGCTAAGCCAAATGAGCTGAAGAAGAAAGGGGGGAGCTCTGCTATTTCGGACGACAAGGGCTTGTATTTTATTAACCCGGATGGAAAGGATAAAAACAAACCTCAGCAGATCTGGACGCAAGGGGAAACCCAATCTAATTCTGTCTGGTTTCCCTGCATTGACAAACCAAATGAAAAGATGACGGAGGAAATTTACATGACAGTAGATGAAAAATACACCACGCTTTCAAATGGAGAATTGGTTTATCAAAAGGAGAATGGAGATGGTACGCGGACCGACTATTGGAATATGGATTTACCGCATTCTACCTACTTAGTGATGATGACGGTAGGGGAGTTTTCGGTGGTAAAGGATAAATGGAGGGACAGGGAAGTAAATTACTACGTGGAAAAGGAATATGAGCCCTATGCGCGTGCAATTTTTGGTCATACGCCGGAAATGATGGAAACTTTTTCTACTGTTCTGGGAGTCCCTTTTGTATGGAATAAGTATTCGCAGATTATTGTCCGGGATTATGTTTCGGGAGCAATGGAAAATACAACGGCGACTTTACATGGAGAATTTTTAAATCAGACGAATCGGGAGATGCTGGACCGGGATTATGAGGATGTGATCGCGCACGAATTATTTCACCAGTGGTTTGGAGACCTGGTTACCTGCAAATCCTGGTCGAATATTCCTTTGCATGAGTCGTTTGCGGATTATGGCGAATATATCTGGGAGGAACATCAATATGGAAGAGATGCTGCGGATGCTCACCGGCGGGAGGCAGTGGATAAATATATGCGGGAGGCAAAGCGCAAACAGGTTGATCTGGTGAGGTATAATTACGAAGATAAAGAGGAGCTATTCGACTCACACACCTATGAAAAAGGAGGAAGTATTTTACACATGCTGCGTAAGTATATGGGGGATGAAGCCTTTTTTGCTTCGCTTAAACTTTACCTGGAAACCAACAAATTTGATAATGCGGAGATTGCGAATCTTCGGTTGGCGTTTGAAAAGGTAATAGGGGAGGACCTGAACTGGTTTTTTAATGAATGGTTTTTTGCCAGTGGTCATCCGGATCTTGAAATAAGCCACCGGTATGATACGACCGCTCAAAAATATACGGTTACAATCGAACAAAAGCAGGATCTTAAAAAGACTCCTTTGTATAAACTACCGATCGATGTGGATATTTATTCGGAGGGAAAAAAGATCCGTAAGCGGATCGTGTTGGAAAAGCAGAAGCAGGACTTTGAATTTGAGGCAATTACCCGGCCCGAACTGGTGAATGTGGATGCAGAAAAAATGTTGGTTTGCGTTAAGACAGAAACTGGTAAAACCCCAGCTGAACTGGGGTTTCAGTATCATCATGCTCCCTTGTTTGAAGACCGAAGGGAAGCCTTATTTGGTTTGGTGCAAACGAAAACTGCGCCGGAGTATAAGGAGTGTATACTAAGCGCCTTGAAGGACACCTCCTGGGAATTACGCCGATTGGCCATATCGGGCTTGAAGGAAATTCTGCCGGGAAATGAAGAGCTGACTAAAAATAAACTGATCGAAATCGCCAGGAAAGATCCCAAATCACTTGTCCGTTCAGAGGCGATTTCGTTTCTCTCGGATAATTTCAAGGATCAGGACCTGGGGTCGCTCTACAAGGATGCACTGAAGGATTCGTCCTATGCTGTTATCAGCGGCGGACTGTATGCAATTAATAAACTGGACAGTACGCAATCAGTGAAGATTGCGAAAACGATGGAATCGGAGAAAAACAAACAAATTTTGTTTGCACTGATGTATATTTATTCGCGTAACGGGTCGGATGAAAATGCTGATTTCTTTCTTCAATCCCGGGATAAGTTTACCGGTCCCTGGAGGATTAATTATGTTTCTGTTTACGGGGATTTCCTGAAGCGTTGCAGTGATGAAAGTATTAACAAGTCTTTACCGGCATTGGCTGAATTGGAAAAGGATGATAATAAATATGTAAGATTTTACACCAAAAAAATCCTGCAGGACCTGGAAGATAAGTATGCATTGCGGGAGAAAGCCCTAACTAAATTGATGCAGGATAAAACGGAAAAAAAAGAGAATACGGTTGAGGTGGCAGTTGAGTTAACGAAAGTGCAGGAGCAGAAAAAGAAACTGGAGGATTTGTTAAGGGATCCGGATCCAGGTAAATAATCCCTGGAAGGCCAATTACCGGTACCCAATATCCTCTTGTAAATTCCCTCCCAGGGCCGCGGCCACTGCGAGTTCATCACAGAGATTGTTTTCGGGATTATCGGAATGGCCTTTTACCCAGACGAACTTTACTTTGTGCCGTGGGTAGATACGGAGGAAGCGTTGCCACAGGTCGGGGTTCTTTTTGTCTTTGAATCCCTTTTTTTGCCAACCAAACACCCATTTTTTTTCTACGGAATCTACTACATATTTGGAATCGGAATAAATGGTGACTTCGCTTCCTTCATTTTTCAGCATTTCCAAAGCTACGATCACGCTCATCAGCTCCATGCGGTTATTCGTAGTATGTTTAAAGCCTTTTGAGAATTCTTTGCGGTGATGGCCGGAGATCATTACAATGCCATATCCTCCCGGGCCTGGATTTCCGCGGGAAGCTCCGTCTGTATAGATACTTATCATAAGGCTAAGGTAAGAGATTTGTTCAGGTGCTACATCAGTGCCCTCATCAGGTAAAAAATAAGCGCTGCCAGAATTCCTGCAACCGGAATAGTCAGCACCCAGGCCCAGATCAAATTGATCGTAACACCCCAACGCACCGCGGAGGTGCGCTTGGCCACGCCGACTCCAACAATTGATCCGGTGATGGTATGAGTAGTACTTACGGGTATTTTAAAATATTGTGTAACGAAAAGTGTAATGGCACCTGCGGTTTCCGCACTGAATCCTTCAAAAGGAGTGAGCTTGGTTATCTTTTGCCCCATTGTTTTTACAATTCTCCATCCCCCGAACATGGTTCCCAGTGATATAGCACTGTAACAAGCAATGGGTACCCATCCGGGTATATGGCTGATGTCCGTTATCATTCCCTGGGATACCAGGGCTGCTGCAATAATTCCGATGACTTTCTGTGCATCATTACCCCCGTGTCCCAAACTATATGCAGCCGAGGATACCAGCTGCAGTCGACGGAAAACCGCATCTACCCGGGAGGGCCTCATTTTTTTGCAAATATTGATGGTAATAATATTGATAATAATGGAAATAAGCATTCCCAAAACGGGTGCTAGCACGATAAAATAGATCACCGGCATTACTTTTCCCCAATGGATTGCGCTAAAGCCCCCCGCATTGGCAATTCCCGCTCCGGCAAAACCGCCGATAAGGGTGTGGGAAGAGCTGGAAGGAATTCCTTTCCACCAGGTAATCAGGTTCCAGATAATAGAAGCAATTAGTCCGGAGCAAACAACTACCAGGGTTACATATTCTCCCTTTACCGTTTTTGAAACCGTGTCGGCCACTTTCAGCTCGAAGATCCAATAAGCGATGAAGTTAAAGGCGGCGGCCCATATTACGGCCGTGAGGGGAGATAAAACTTTTGTGGACACTACGGTAGCAATTGAATTGGCAGCATCGTGAAAGCCATTGATAAAATCAAAAACAAGGGCCAGGAGGATGACGATAATAAAGAGCAAGGTCATAGGCTATTTAGGCGTTTTTAACGAGTATCGTTTGCAGTACATTGGCTGCGTCCTCGCATTTATCGGTAGCCGTTTCGAGCGCGGCAAGAATTTCCTTTACCTTGATAATGGCGATGGCATCTTTTTCCTGTTCGAATAAATTGGCAATGGCCATGTTGAATACATCGTCTGCATGGTTTTCGATGCTGTTAATGCGCACACAGGCCTCCTTGATTTTATGAACATTCTTTTTATTTCCTAGTTCAGAGACCCCACTGTGTAATTCCTGTGCTGAAGTTTCGATCAATTCCGCAAGTTTGATGATGGCCGGGGATATCCTTTCAATTTTATACAGCTCAACACGTTTGGCGGAACCTTCTATAAAATCGGCGATGTCGTCAATAGAGGAGGCAAGCCGCTGGATATCTTCCCGGTCAAATGGGGTAATGAAATTGGCACTTAATTCATTGAATATTTCATGGGTGACATTGTCTCCGACATGTTCCAGCCGTTCAATTTCCCGGATCAAAGCACGTCTTTGATTATGATCGTTGGAATTCACCATTTGAACCAGGGTGTTTGAAATAACAACCAGGTTCTGGGTTGCTTTGGCAAAAAGTGGGAAAAAGATCCGGTCCCTTGGGATGAAAAGTTGTAAAATGTTACTGAAGTTCATAAAGGCCGTATGTTAATTTAAGGTTAACAAAGGTAAAATTAAAGGCTGGTTAACCGTTAAATTAATTCTCGAGATCTAAAATCATGAAGTTAAGTGGTTGAAAAATAGTTAATTAACATCTGTACTTTGAAAACTTTCGATCAATTTAACAATAGCTTAACATTGGGGTTATGCTTTCTTAACCTTCCCTGAGTTGTTTTGCACCCAAATAAACCAAACAACTAACTAAATATGAAATTGAAGACTACAAAAATTATGTCAATGTGCCTCGCAATAGGTGGTGTATTGGCGATCGAAGGCGCGAAGGCGCAGGAAAGTTTTGTGCCATCCGGAAACCTTTGGGGATATGCTTTCGGGGATTACGCGTTTAAATCACATAATGATACCGCGCAAAGAGGAGGGGGAAATGTGCAGTACGCCGGGTTTAATGGAGGAGCGAATTCAACTGCAGGTAAGATTGGGGCATTAAATACTACACCGGTTTCTACGCCAAAAGCGGGGACCGGAGCAACGCAGGTTCCAGCAAATTACCAGGAGAATGCTTTTGCAATCCGACGGGTTTATTTAGGTTATGATTATCAGTTTGCTCCTAATTTTACAGCTCAGGTTGTTTTGGCAAATGAGCAAAACGAAGATGCAGGTGGCAAAAACACCATGTATGTAAAATACGCGAATGTAAAATGGTCTAATTTCATTAAAAATCAGGATCTGGTAATTGGGCAATATCAAACCTGTTCTTTCGCTACTCCTTATGGAACTGAGCCTTTGTGGTCATATCGTTCAGTAGAAAGAACGATCATGGATCTGCATAACATTGATGGATCAACAGATATGGGTGCATCCTTACAAGGTAAATTATGGGTTGCAGGTGGCGCTCCTGATAGTTCCAGACCAAATATGATCGGTTATTTTTTACAAGTTGGGAATAATAACTCTGCTGTACCAAGCGCAAGCAACTTCAAAAAAGTCAGACTTAACCTTTATGGAACTTTTTTGCAGCGTAACCTAACGGTAGGTTTATATGGGGATCTGATGACTACAAATAATTCCTCTACCAAAACTGCTACCGGTAATAGTACCATGAAGGCTTATGTATCTTATAAAAGCGAATGGTTCAGGGTTGGTTTTGAAGTATTTGAACAGATGAATAAAAACTCAGACATTTATCAGGCATATAGTAACGGAAAACCTGTTGCTGGAGCTGTTAACGATACTGCAACTGGTGTTCAAATGGGATGGTCAGTATTCGCATCCGGACAAATATTAAAAAACAAGCTGAGCATATTTGCAAGGTATGACATGTATAATCCGGATACAAAATGGAACATTAACAATGTTTATTCCAAAGCGTACAGTGCTATTACCGGAAGTAACCTTACTTATGGTACGTTCTATACACAAAGTTTTTTAACTGCGGGTCTTGACTGGACTCCCAATGCACGATTCCATATCATGCCAAATATTTGGTACAATGCATATAGCTCTATGCAAACGACCACGCTTTCAGGTGGTGAGGGATCTGCGTATGGTACCAGAGTGAAAAATGATAATGACATGGTTTATCGTGTTACCTTCTACTTCCTGTTCAACCAAAATAAAAAGGTATCGAACAACGGAATGATGAATTAAACCGGTCATTTTAAACGGTTTAATAATAGTTTATTTAAATAGAATTAATACAGTCCCTCTAATACCTCCCGATCTTCGGGAGGTATTTACTAAAACTAAAAAAATGAAAAAAGCAATTTGTTTATTAGCAGCAACAGGCCTTATGATGGCCTTTACTGTTGGGAAAGTTGAAATAAAAGTAAAGGGGAGTGATACCGTATTGCCTTTGTCTCAAAAGGAAGCAGAAAACTACATGAAGAAAAATACAGATGCTTCTATCACAGTCGTTGGCGGTGGTTCGGGAATTGGAATTGCTGCTTTGGAGGATGGAAGCACGGATATAGCTATGTCTTCCAGGGATCTGAAAGTGGATGAAAAAATGAAATTGAAGGATAAAAAAATAAAACAAGTGATTGTCGGTATTGACGCACTTTCTATCATTGTTAATCCAAAAAACAAAGTCAGCCAGTTAACCCGCGAGCAGCTGGAGGGTATTTTTACCGGTGCGATTGTAAACTGGAAAGAAGTTGGAGGGGACGATGATAAAATTATCGTGTACTCCCGTGAATCCAGTTCCGGTACGTATGATTTCATGAAGGAACATGTAATGGGTAAAAAGAACTATGCCGCTACGGTATTGAGCTTGCCTGCCACAGGAGCTATTGTTCAATCGGTGGGTCAGACTAAGGGTGCTATCGGTTATGTGGGCCTGGCCTACCTGAATAAGGAAGTGAAGGATCTGGCGGTATCGTATGATGGAAAGACCTTTGTTAAAGCAAGTATCAAAGCTGCTAAAGATAAAACGTATCCGATCGCGCGACCTTTGTATTATTTCTATGCAGGGGACCTGGAGGCAAAAGTTAAGCCCTATATTGACTATGTGCTCTCTGCAGAAGGTCAAAAAACAGTAGAAGAAGTTGGGTATATTTCTGTTAAATAATGAATTTTTCAAGACACTAAATTTAAATTAATGTAGTTGTTGTTTAGTTTAGTACTCATCGTCCGCAGCATTCTGGACAAAGCCCTTCTTACGGAAGGGCTTATGAGTTATGGTATGGACTGAAAAATTTAAAAAGTAAAAGAAATTGAAGACCTCCTTTCAAAGATTCATTGAAAAATTCGTAGAGGGTCTCTTGTTTTTAAGCGGGACCATCACCAGTTTTGCCGTTATACTTATCGTCTTATTTTTGTTTAAGGAAGGCTGGGGTCTTTTTAACGAAACGCCTGTTGAAAAGGGCTCTGTCATCGCGTTGAACAAAAGTAATCCAGTACAGGAATTGACGGCACAGCAAATAAAAAATATTTTTGACCGGAAAATAACGAATTGGAAAGAGGTTGGCGGGAATAAAGATTCGATCATTGTTTTTAGTGTGAATGATATCAGCAACTATTACTCGGATGCTGAACTGGGAGACAGCCTGCAATTTGTTCCTCAACGGATCAGTGAACTGATGGGTAAGAAAACCGGTATCATCGCATTTTTCCCGACGGAATACATCAGTAAAAATTTCCAGGGAAGGATTTTAGCGATGAAAAAAGTGACCTTGACAGGATTTATAAAAGACAAGGAATGGTTTCCTACGGCTCAACCTGCCGCTCAGTTGGGAATTCTTCCTTTAATACTGGGGACTTTATGGGTAAGTCTGGTGGCGATTCTCATCGCTTTGCCTTTTGGTTTGGCAACGGCCGTATATATTGCGGAAATTGCGGATGCCCGTGTAGGTAAAATCTTAAAACCGGTGATTGAGTTGCTGGCGGGTATACCCTCTGTGGTGTATGGTTTTTTTGGTTTGATCGTGATTGTTCCCCTGGTACAGAAAACATTTAATCTGCCGGTAGGGGAAACGGGTTTGTCGGGTAGCCTTGTATTGGCCATCATGGCGCTGCCAACCATCATTACTATTTCTGAAGATGCTATCCGGAATACACCGCGTGCCATGAAGGAGGCCAGCCTGGCTTTAGGAGCAACGCACTGGCAGACGATCTATAAAGTAATTGTTCCTTACTCTATTTCCGGGATCTCCGCGGCGACGATTTTGGGCATCGGCCGGGCTATGGGTGAAACGATGGCCGTTCTAATGGTGACCGGTAATGCGGCAATTATTCCACACAGTATCCTGGTACCGATGCGGACCATCCCGGCAACCATAGCGGCTGAACTTGGGGAATCCGCGCATGGGGGCTTACATTATAAGGCTTTGTTTGCATTGGGTTGTGTTTTATTTGTGATGACCCTGGTGATTAATTTAACGGTTGACTTAATTTCAGCACGTAGAAAATATAGTAAATGATGGATTCCGGTAAAATACATAGAAGAAAGCAGGCTTCGCAAAATTTTGTTTTTACTTTGTTCACATTGATGAGTGCCAGCATCGTACTGGTTCTTTTTGTGATACTTGGATTTATTGTTATTCGCGGGCTTCCGGCGATTAGCTGGGATTTTCTGACTAAAATGCCGGAGGATGGAATGACTAAAGGTGGAATATATCCCGCGATTATCGGAACGTTTTGTTTAATGCTTGGAAGTATGATTTTTGCCTTTCCTATTGGTATTATGTCGGGGATTTATGTGCATGAATATACCAAGGATGGGATATTAAAACGCTTTATGAAAGCAATGACCAATAACCTGGCGGGGATACCTTCCATTGTTTTCGGCCTGTTTGGTATGTCCTTATTTGTTAATGACCTTCATTTTGGAGATTCCATACTGGCCGGTTCTCTCACTCTGGGTTTGCTGGTACTACCGGTTGTTATCCGGACTACGGAAGAATCACTGAAAGCAATTGATAATTCCTTTCGGGTAGGAAGTTATGCGCTGGGTGCGACGAAATTACAGACCATCCGAAAGGTGGTATTACCCATGTCTTTGCCAAATATTATTACCGGTCTTATTTTATCCATCGGAAGAATATCGGGCGAAACAGCACCTATTTTATTTACGGTGGCTGCTTATTTTTTACCCAAACTTCCCCACAGTATTTTTGACCAGGTGATGGCCCTGCCTTATCATCTGTATGTTATCTCAACCAGTGGAACAAATATTGTTGAGTCCCGTAAAATGGCTTATGGCACGGCTTTGGTACTTGTGCTTATTGTGCTGATCTTAAATTTGCTGGCAAATGTATTGCGCAGGTATTTTGGGAAGAAAGTGAAAATGAATTAATCATTTTAACATGGTAAAAGATTATGTGAAGAAACCGAAAGTCATGGCGAAGGATGTTAACCTTTACTATGGCGACTTTCATGCGTTAAAGGGAATTACCTTGTCCATGGAGGAGAATACGGTGGTGGCTTTGATTGGTCCTTCGGGTTGTGGCAAATCCACTTTTTTAAGGTGTTTTAACCGGATGAATGATCTGATTCCCAGCACCCGGATTACGGGGTATGTCATGGTGGATGGAAAGGATATCAACGACCGTTCTATGAATGTGGATGAGCTTAGAAAAAATATCGGAATGGTTTTCCAGAAACCGAATCCTTTTCCAAAGTCCATTTTTGAAAATGTAGCGTACGGTTTACGGGTGAATGGGGTAAAGGAGGCTAAATTTATAGAGGAGCGGGTGGAGCGCTCCCTGAAACAGTCTGCACTCTGGGAGGAAGTAAAGGACAAATTGAAAAAATCCGCGTTTGAATTATCGGGTGGACAGCAGCAGCGTTTATGTATCGCCCGGGCTCTGGCGATTGAGCCTTCTGTTTTATTGATGGATGAACCGGCTTCCGCACTTGATCCGATCTCTACCGCCAAAATCGAAGAGCTGATTTATGAATTGAAAAATCAATACACGATTATTATTGTAACGCATAACATGCAACAGGCGGGTAGGGTAAGTGATAAGACTGCTTTTTTTTACATGGGGGAACTGATTGAATGCGATGATACGAAAACCATGTTTACGAATCCTAAACACACCCGAACACAGAATTACATAACCGGCAGATTTGGATAACCTAAATACTCATAAAATATGACGACTACTCATTCGCACCTGGATGAAGAATTGCAGCTTCTTAAAACAGATACGCTCAATATGTGGAAACTCGTGCGCCAGCAAGTGGAAAAAGGTAAAGAGGCGCTGATTCAGCACGACAAGGATCTTGCCCGGCAGGTGGTGGCCGTGGAAAGGCGGGTGAATGCGTATGAGCTTAAGATCGACCGGGATTGTGAAAATATTTTTGCTTTGTTTACACCGGTGGCGATTGACCTGCGTTTTGTACTGGCGGCTTTGAAAATTAATTCTAACCTGGAACGTATAGGTGATATTGCAGAAGGAATCGCTCGGTTTGTCATTGATATTGATAAACAATTTGATCCGGAGCTTTTAAAGGTTGCCCGTATCGTAGAAATGTTCGACATGTCAAATGCAATGCTGTTGGATGCTGCCCAGGCATATGAACAGGAAGATACCCGTCTGGCCCGCACCTTATTCAAAAAAGATGAGAAATTAGATGAAGTAAATAATGAAGCCAGTTATGTGATAACGGATTATATCAAATCCCATCCGGATAATATCCGCGAAAGTCTGCACATTTTATCGATGATCCGTAAACTGGAACGTGTAGGAGATCAAACAAAGAACATCGCGGAGGAAATTATTTTTTACATTGAAGCAAAGGTGCTTAAGCACAAGGAACCGAACAAATAAGTGCTTCCACAACTTTCGGATAATGTGCATACTCTAACTGGTGAATTTTAGCGGCAAGACTTTCCGGAGTGTCGGAAGGATTCACCTTACATTTGACTTGTAGAATTATTTTGCCTTCATCATAGTGTTCATTGACGTAATGGATGCTGATACCACTTTCCGGCTCTTTGTTATGGATAACCGCCTGGTGTATATTCATCCCGTACATACCCTTTCCACCGTATTTGGGCAGCAAGGCGGGATGTATGTTTATTATTCTGTCGGGATAAGCGTGTGTCAGGTAAGCGGGGATTAACCAGATAAACCCTGCCAATGCAATGAAGGAAATGTTATATTCCTTCAGTTTTTCCAGTAAGTGATCTGTTTCGATGAATTTTTTCTTGTCCAGCAGAAGCTGTGGAATGGCTGCTTTATTCGCACGCTGGATCACGTGTGCATCGGGATTATTTGTTACCAATAAAACCACCCGGCCTGTTTCGTTCTTTTTAAAATAGTCGATCAGCTGCTGGGCGTTGCTTCCTTCGCCCGAAGCAAAAATGGCTATGTTTTTCATCTGTATGTTTTTTAATAGACCGGTATCGAAACATAAAATTCCGTTCCTTTCCCTTCTTCTGTTTTGAAGCTTATTTTTCCCTCGCAGCTTTCAATCATGTTTTTCGCCATCGCCAGACCTAATCCCATTCCTGTCGTTTTCGTGGTGAAATTAGGGGTAAATATTTTATCGACCAGGTCTATATTTATCCCTGTCCCATTGTCTTTCACCGTTACCGTATAGTAATTGTTTTCACGATTTAGCAGTACCGTTATTCTGCCTTCCTGCGTTTCGGGAATGGCCTGGATGGCATTTTTAAGTAAGTTATTAAAGACCCGTAGCAGTTGTTCCTTGTCCGCAAAGATAAATGCTTCCGCCCCCGTATTATTCAGGTAACGTATGCTGGAACCTTCTATTTCTTTGAAAAGGTTAATGGTGTTTTGTAAAATAATGTCCAGATCGGTCTTTTCGTTGTTTGGTTTGGGCATTTTAGCAAAGCTTGAGAATGCGCTCGCTATAGAGGACAAGGCATCGATCTGCTCAATCAGCGTGTTCGTAATGCGTTGCAGTTTTTGTTCCAGGTCGGGTGATTTGTCATGCATCATGCGTTGCAGATGTTGCACACTTAGTTTCATCGGCGTTAAAGGGTTTTTAATTTCATGAGCCACTTGCCGTGCCATTTCTCTCCAGGCGCTTTCCCGCTCCGACTTTGCCAGTAAGTCGGCGCTGTGTGTCAGTTCTTCGATCATGCGGTTGTATTCTTTTACCAGGCTGCCAATCTCGTCGTGATCGGCCCATTCGATCGGTTCGTTTATTTTTCCTAACTGAATTTTACTGAGTTTGTCCTGTACGAGCTTAAGGGGTCGTGTAACGTAGTTGGAAATAAAAATGGCCATAATGACGGATAAGGCGAAGAGCAAAACATAAATATTGATAAGCGCCACCAGAAATCCGGCTATTTCCTTTTCCAGTTCGGTTTGTTTGGCGAAGTAAGGTAGATTTAAATAAGCGAGGAGTTGTCCATTTTTGCCTTTAAAAGGAACGTAGGCGGAAAGGTATTCCAGGTTGCCAATTTCTTCGTCATGGATGTATTGTGATTTTTGACCAATGGCCATTTGAAGGTATGCATCGGGATTCATCTTTTTCGAAGTCAGACCTTCTTCAACTATTTTTGGCTGAGAAGAAGCATATACATTTCCTTTGAGGTCATAAATGCTTACGTCGGTAAAAAACACAGAAGATAATTTACGGAGGAGGTAATTGCTGTATTCCTTGTTGCCGGCATTCAGTGCGGATTCGCTTCCTAACTGACTTTCTAAATCGATGGCCACTGAATTTATTTTCTCACTCAGACTCTCTTTGTTTTTTGCTTCATATTGCTGTTTGATGTAGAAGATCGTCCCTGTTCCAAACAAAGCGAGGGACACCAATACAATCAGTACGAGCAAAAACTGGATACGGTATTTGAAACTGCTCTGATTGAACAAATTACCCCGCACAACCTGGCGAATGATGATCGAAATCAACACGATCAAACTAAAAAAGCTAAAGAGGTAGGAAAAATAAGTTACGGCCTCGAGCAGGGTATGCGAGAGTTTGCTGATCACCACGACAGTGGATTTATTCGGAGAATAGCTTAAATGTGTATACCCGTCGCTGTCGGTAAATTTAAATTCTTCTTTGTTGCTGGTGAACGGTGCCGGCTTTAAACTGAACTGATATTTCCCGTATTGGCTGATCAGTTCATTGTTTTTGTATTTGGCATAGGAGTAATTAAACAGATCCCGGTCGATTCCCATGTTGCGGTCCAGCAGTAACTCGGGGAATCCTGTCTCTTCCGGCAAAAACCGGGTGTTTAATACGGCATATAGGGTTGCCAGCAAATGTTGTCCATGCCGGAAGCCATAAACCGGAAGTTTGGCCATGTAACTTATTTTTCCTGAATTATTTTTCAGGAAAAAGAAATGTTCACAGGTAGTTGGCTGTCCTTCGCGTTCGATGATGTCGTCGTAGTAAGCATTGTTGTCGGCTGCGGGCCGGATCGGCTTAAGCAGCGCATTGCAGGAAGAATCGTAAACAGACAATTTAATATCGTATTTATCCCAGTAGCCGCTAAAATAATCCTGCCGGAGTCGTTTCTCAAAGGCATTCATGTTTTTGGGAGGTTGGGCCAGGTAACTGACCAAGAGGCTGTCTGAATTAAATTTTGTTTCGAGCTCAGAAAACAGGTGTTCTGTCAGGGGGTCCTGGTCATCCGCCAGTTTTTGAGCAATGACCATCCGTTCCCGGTGTTCTTTTTCTTTTCCTTCTTTTGTAAATGTATGAACGCTGTAAATGGAAAATAAAATGACGATGAGCACGATATCCGGAAAAGAATAAAGCGGAGGATTTCTTTTCTTAATCAGGTAAATACACAGGATAACAATAATTGGCATGATAATAAACATCCAGTCGACATACCCGATCAAATGACAAATAATGGAAAAAATTAAAACGGAAATAAAGAAGGCCTGGAAAAATAACGTTCGGGGTAATTGCCAATCGCCTACCCATTTGAGTACTTTATCTACTATCAGAAAAAATGCGAGTTGTATAAGTGCAATCATTACAAATCCTATATAGCTCAGGGAATCGAGACTGAATATATTGTTGATGGTGAACGAAATGGTTGAATTCTGAATAAGACTGATGAAAAATTTATTTACGATAAGTGAACAAAGCAGGAGGGCCAGAAGTAATCCCGCTGTTAAAACAAACGCAAACTTGGACTTTAACTTGGTTGCCGGGAAATTCAGTTCAGAAAAATTAAAAAAAAGTGCCATGCAAAGTACAAAGAGCGTATTCAGCACCAGGTCTCCCAGAGAAGGAAGCCAGAAGGAAGTAGCATCCCCGTAATACTGCGGGCCGAATAAGGGGCTTGAATACAGTGCTTCGGGCAAATGAAGTTTTAACATTAAAAAACGCACTGTTATCAAACTGATGAAGAACAAGGGGATTCGGTTGGATTTTCTGTAGAAAGTACTGCTAAAAAATAAGGAGCATCCGATCAGTATCAGTATAATTCCCGCAAAGGCAGTAAGTACAGACCAGATATGGTTGGAGGAGGTTTGCTCCTGATTTCCGGAAAATTTTAACGAGAACAGGTAGTTTCCTGTCTGATCATGGATCGCACGTACATCTGTCGGACTTCCTTTTTGCAGGCGTGTTTCTTCCGGTAAGGAAAATTGTTGTTGGAAGCCATTGAGCAGGTAATTATTCTGATAGGGAAAATCGTTTTTGATCAGCAGCAGGCCGATGCAGTTTTTGGCCGATTGAGATGATTTTGCGCACATGACTTCGAACCAGCCGTTGCGAAGTTTGACTAATTTGTCATCTAAACAAACGGTCTTCATTTGATTTTCGACCGCTGCGGAATTGTCGGACCAGAACTTGAGGGTGTCGTTTTCATAAATCAGCAATACATAGCCGAATTCTTTATAAAGCTGGTCGTAGTATGCCGGTTTTTCACTGAAAAGTTCGTTATAGGTTTTTTTTGAAGCCAGTTCATTTAACGTGTTCAATTCCTTTTCAAGCTGGCGTTCTTTTTTATGCAAAGTGGATTCAAATTTTTTTATTTCGGCCGTGTAATTGGTGTCGGAAGGACCTTGAAATGCAGAGCTTAGCAGAATAGCTGTAAGACCTGCAATCAGTAAGTAAAAGTGGGGAGGCAATTTTTGAATGAGCGAATTAGCCAATTTTCGGATTAGATTTTAATGACCACGAATGTCCATAAAGGTAGTGAAACCTAACGTTAAAAACCTTAATTTCGTATAGCATGGCTAAGCAAAAAAGCAAGCACAAACCCGGGCCCGTTCAAAAAAGCCCGGTTACCTTACCTGTTTCTTCTTTCTTTTCTTTTTCCGATTTCCGGACGCAGGCGATGATCATTTCATTGATTGGCCTGGTGTTTTATTTTAATTCTTTTTTTAATGAATTTGCACTGGATGATGGCATCGTGATCGGGAAGAATGAATATGTTCAGGAAGGATTTAAAGGCATACCTAAAATTTTAAGCAGGGATGCTTATGACAGTTTTTACCGTCAGATGAATGCCAAGGATCAATTGTCCGGTGGTCGTTACCGTCCATTATCGATTGTTACGTTCGCTATAGAACAGGAGTTTATTGGAACTACCTCAAATGGGAAGCTAAAAGATAATTGTTGGGATACAAACAGTAATGGAAAGATGGATCCGGAAGAAGACATCAATCAGGATGGATTGTGGAACGAAATGGATTGTATTGCAAAAGGCATGCATTTTCGCCATGCGGTGAATATATTGTTGTACGTCCTGTCTGCCGTTGTATTACTTTATTTTCTCAGAAATATCGTATTTCCCCTTGAACCGGATATGGCATTTATTGCTACGCTTTTGTTTGTGATTCACCCGATCCACACGGAAGTAGTTGCCAATGTAAAGAGCCGGGATGAGATTATGTCTTTTCTTTTTATTTGTCTGACATTTATTTACGCATTCCGGTACAAGGAGGATACGAAGGGTCAGACTCTACTCAAAGCGCTCCTGTGTTTTTTCCTGGCTTTGTTGTCTAAGGAATATGCCGTTACGCTGGTTGTGTTATTACCCCTGGCGTTCTATTTGTTTAAAGGGTATACGTCCGGCGAAAGTTTTAAATCCTTTTTGCCGTATACGCTGGTTCTGATCGTATATGTGATGATCCGTTTCTCCATTGTTGTACTGAAGGCAAATGTGCCGGATAATGAAGTTTTAAATAACCCTTATTTGTTTGCAAAAGGCTCTGAGAAAATAGCGACGGAAATAGCGACTACCTTGAATTATCTCAAACTGTTATTATTTCCGCATCCCCTGTCGGCGGATTATTCTTACCGGGCTATTGCGTATAAAAATATCGGGGATCTGATCGTCTGGCTTTCCGTAGTGATTCATGTGGGAATGATAGCAACCGGAATCTGGCTGTTTAAAAAGCGCCACGTACTGTGTTTTGCGATTGCATTTTATTTGACAAATTTGTTTCTGGTCTGTAACATTTTTCTGAATATCGGGGCGACCATGGGCGAGCGATTGATTTACCATTCTTCGCTTGGTTTTGCTATTGCAGCAGCTTTCCTGCTGGTTAAAGGAGTCCGGAAACTCAGTTCAGGGGAGGCAACCAAGCGTTTGATCCTGGTGGGATCCCTTGCCATACTGGTGATTGCGAGTGCTTTCAAAACAATCGAACGGAATGCGGACTGGAAGAATGACATTACCTTATTTACCAAGGATGTGGAAACGGTTCCTAATAGTGCACTGGCGAACGGTAATGCGGGTGCGCGTTACATCGATTTATCCGAGCGTCCTGAAAATAAGGCGAAGCAAAACGAGTTGCTGATGAAGGGAATTGGGTATTTGGATAAAGCGATCGGTATACACGAACGTTATGTGACCAGTTATATCAATCGTGGATTAGCGTATTATAAACTGGGCGATCTGGCCAAAACCAAAGAGAACTGGGACATGGTTGAGAAATACTATCCGCATTATCCGGATATCCCCCGGTACAAGGAGATTCTTTCCAATGGGTATTTGAATAACGCACTTCGCCTGGGAAAGGAACAGAAGTATACTGAAGCGATCGCTGAAATGCAAAAGGGTTTACAGGTCGCTCCGAATAATGCAGAGATTTGGTATAACCTGGGGGGGGCTTATTTCACTATTAAAGACTATCCGAAAGCTTTGGATGCCTGGGCTAGAACGTTACAACTGAACCCGAATCATCCGCAGGCGAAACACGGATATGAGACTTTAAAAAACATGCAAAATGGCAGCAAATGATAGGTATGAAATGGGGCGGGTTCTGCAGGAGCTTGGCTTAAAACGGATTAGTAAAGGGATTTGCACGGGTACAAAATGGTACGAAACGAAGGGAGATCGTATTGATTCCTATTCTCCGGCGGATGGGGAATTAATCGGAATTGTAAATCAAGCTACTAAGCTGGATTACGAAAAAATGATGAAGACCGGGCAAGAGGCTTTTCATAAGTGGAGGATGGTGCCGGCGCCTAAACGGGGTGATCTGGTTCGTCAGATAGCTGATGAATTAAGAAAATACAAAGAACCTTTGGGGAAGCTCGTTTCGTATGAAACCGGAAAAATTTATCAGGAGGGTTTGGGTGAGGTTCAGGAAATGATCGATATCTGTGATTTCGCTGTCGGCTTGTCGAGACAACTGTATGGGTTGACGATGCACTCCGAACGTCCCCGGCATCGCATGTATGAACAATGGCATCCCCTTGGAAGGGTAGGTGTTATCTCTGCTTTTAATTTTCCGGTGGCGGTATGGGCCTGGAATTCCATGTTGGCCTTGGTTTGTGGAGACACCGTGATCTGGAAACCATCTGAAAAAACGCCTTTGTGTGCAATTGCCTGTCATACCCTGATTACCGGTGTGCTAAACCGGAATGAAGTGCCGGAAGGAGTTCTGAACCTTATCATCGGTGATGCCCGCATCGGGGAATTGATCTGTACGGATAAACGGATCCCGCTTATCTCAGCCACCGGCTCTACGCGTATGGGAATAACGGTTGGAACGGCAGTCGCCAAACGACTGGGCCGTTCCTTATTGGAATTAGGTGGAAACAATGCCATTATTATTACCGAACATGCCGACCTGGACCTGGCCTTAAGGGCTGTACTATTTGGTGCCGCGGGTACTGCGGGGCAGCGCTGCACGACAACCCGGCGTTTGATTATAAAGGATACCATTTATGCAAGTTTCAGGGAAAAACTGGAAAAGGCCTACGCTCAACTGGTCATTGGCCACCCTTTGGAAAAAAGAACAATGGTCGGACCTCTTATTGACAAGCAGGCTGTACGTGTGTTTGAGGAAGCCCTGAAGGAAGTGAAAGCAGAAGGCGGGAAAGTGGTTTGTGGTGGAGAGGTGCTGAAAGGAAAGGGTTTTGATTCGGGTTGTTATGTCAGGCCATGCATAATAGAAGCTAAAAATAGTTTCCGAAAGGTTCAGGAGGAAACATTTGCTCCGATTTTATACCTTATGAAATATTCCTCTCTGGGAGAGGCGATTGAACTTCACAACGATGTTCCTCAGGGACTTTCTTCCGCTATATTTTCCAGGAATATACTGGAAACGGAAAAATTTCTGTCTCAGGAAGGTTCAGATTGTGGTATAGCCAATGTGAATATTGGAACTTCCGGAGCTGAGATAGGCGGGGCTTTTGGGGGGGAAAAAGATACGGGTGGAGGACGGGAATCGGGTTCAGATGCCTGGAGAGCCTACATGCGGCGGCAGACAAATACGATTAACTATGGGACGGAATTGCCCCTCGCACAGGGAATAGCGTTTACAGTTTAATGTCTGCCATTTAATTTGATAGGTAATGAAAAGAAGGTTGTTCATTGGTTTTTTTTTCTTTTGTTTGTTCCCGCTGGCTTTACTTTCTCAATCTGATTGTGCTCTCACAAAGACAAACCGGCTTTGGTTTGCGCAAATGCCTTTGAACGATTCTGTGTGTCTTGATTTCAATTTTCGCATGCTGTCCAAGGACCAAAAGCCGCAACTGGAGATCTACAACGCGGAGGAAACCTTCCTGGTGGATGAACTGACAATGGCAAGCGATTCTATAGGATTTAAAATGCCGGTGTTTGATTCGGAATTAAGGTTTAAATGGATCAATAAGGATTCGATCTCAGGTGTCTGGATCAATCATGGCAGTAAAAATAAAAGCGGATTAAAGTTTGCGGCCCGGCAAATCGAAGTTTTCCCGAAGAAGAGAAATTTGCTCATTTCTCCATTTGTTGGTAAATGGAAGGTGGATTTTAACCCGGAAAACAAAAGCGATTCGTACAAATCAATTGGGCTTTTCAAGGAATCCGGCTGCCTGGATCGTATCTACGGCACCTTTCTAACAGAAACAGGAGATTATCGCTACTTGTCGGGCAGGATGTACGAAAAGAACAAGGATACGCTGATGGAATTGTCTTCTTTTGATGGTTCGCATGCTTATGTGTTTAAGGCGAAACTAAAGGTCGATAAGACATTGGAAGGGGATTTTTATTCGGGAGCGCATGGACATGAAAGGTGGGCAGCGGAAAGAAATAATCAATTTGAATTACGAAATGCGGATTCACTTACTTACTTAAAACCGGGTTATGATAAACTTGATTTTAGTTTTCCCGGGCTGGATGGAAAAGTTGTTTCCGTTTCCGATGACAAATACAGGGGAAAGGTGGTGATCGTTCAGATCATGGGTTCCTGGTGTCCGAATTGTATGGATGAAACGAGGTTTCTTTCCGGCTTCTATGAACGAAATGTTTCAAAAGGATTGGAAATTGTTGCTTTGGCATATGAACGCACGGGAGATATGAACAAAGCAGTGGCGAATGTGGAACGGTTAAAGAAAAGATTTGCCTGCTCCTACGATTTTTTAATTGCAGCAACTTCTTCTGACAAGTCAGAGGCCGTTAAAACACTGCCGGCCCTGAAGCAGCTGATTTCTTTTCCAACGACTATTTATATTGACCGTAAAGGGAAGGTCCGGAAAATTTCTACTGGTTTTAGCGGCCCGGCTACGGGGACGTATTTTGATAAATACGTGAAAGAGACGAATGAGTTTGTTGATATGTTGTTGAAGGAGTAATACTATTTGTTCATTTCTTTTGCTCGCACAAAAGAAACGAACCAAAGAAAAGTGCGCCACGAAAGCCAACCTAAAGCTTTCGCTTATCACGCAGGTCAGCGCCTCAAGCAGCGAAACTTCAGGTTCACACCTTTCGTGGACGTCTCCCCGCAGGTTTCTAAATTAAAGAGCATGCTATTGGATTAATTCCCGCATTTTCTCGTTGAACTTGAATTTGCTGAGTGTGGAATTGAATTTTTCTGCGATTTTGTTGTTGTTTAGATTTCCGATGCTTCCCTCGTGTGTATAGGGTACCGATTGGGGTCGTTGGAAATTGCCCTGTGCGATGGTTTCGCCTACCTGTTTATAGGCATCTCTGAAGGGAGTTCCCTGCATCACTAATTGGTTGACAGATTCTACGCTGTACAATACGTCGTATTTTTTATCGTTCAGAATGTTTTCCCGGATGGAGATGTTTTCCAACATAAGGATGGTCATTTCTATGCATTCTTTTAAGGAGGTAATGGCCGGAAAAATAATTTCTTTGCTCAACTGCAGATCTCGGTGATAGCCGGATGGTAAATTGCCGGTGAGCAATGTCAATTCGTTTGGAATAGCCTGTATTCTATTGCACCGGGCGCGTATGAGTTCAAATACATCGGGATTCTTTTTATGCGGCATGATGCTGGAGCCGGTAGTTAACTCATCGGGGAATTTAACAAAGCCAAATTCCTGGTTCATGTATAAACAAACATCATAAGCGAGCCTGGACAGCGTGGACGCCACGTTTGACATCCCCATCGCTACTGCTTTTTCGGATTTGCCCCTTGTCATCTGAGCGTATACTGCATTGTAATTCAAGGATTCGAAACCGAGTAAGTCCGTTGTCATTTGCCTGTTCAAAGGGAAGGAGGATCCATAACCGGCGGCGGAACCGAGGGGGTTTTTATTAACCATGGTGTAGGATGCCAGGAGCATTTCGAGATCGTCGGATAAACTTTCTGCATACGCACCAAACCATAATCCAAAGGAGGAGGGCATAGCCACCTGGAAGTGGGTGTAGCCGGGGAGTAAATGATTTCTGAATTTTTCACTTTGTTGCAGCAGCAGCTTGAAGAGCCGTTCTATATGGGTGATGAGTGATTTGATTTCCTCCCGGAGAAATAGTTTCAGGTCTACCAGGACCTGATCGTTACGCGAACGGCCTACGTGAATTTTTTTTCCGGTTTCTCCCAATGACTGGGTGAGCTGGTATTCAATTTGTGAATGGACGTCTTCCATCCCTTCTTCCAGTATAAAATTTCCTTTTTTTATCTGATGGTAAATTTTTTTTAATTCTGCTTCCAGCTTGTTCAATTCTTCTTTGGTCAAAAGTTCTATAGAAGCGATCATACGGGCATGAGCGATATTGCCCAATACGTCGTATTCTGCTAATTGAATATCAAATAGTACATCCTTACCAACTGTGAATTTTTCTACCTGTTCGTCTACGTTATTTCCTTTTTGCCAGAGTTTCATACGTCTTGGTATATGACTATTTTTTACAAACTGATTTTTTCTATAACTTTTCTGTACAATTCGATTCCTTCCTTTATTTCCTGCAATTCAATATACTCATCTGCCATGTGGGAACGTGCACTGTCACCCGGGCCAATTTTAATCGAAGGGGAGTCGATTAATGCCTGATCCGACAGTGTAGGAGAACCGTAGGTTTTAATTCCAAGCTCCCCGGCTGTTTTTACCAATAGATGATCGCTGCCCACCGAAGAAGGTTGTAATCGCATGGACCGGGCTTTTGCTTCGGAAGAAATATGTTGTTTTATTATTTTATAAACTTCTTCATTGGTATAAGCATCTGTTGTGCGTACATCAATGGTGAATTCACACAAGGCAGGTACCACATTGTGCTGTGTGCCCGATTTAATAAGGGTCACACTCATTTTAACAGGACCAAGTGTTTCCGAAACTTTGGGGTACTGATAGTTTTTTATCCATTCAATATCTTTTAAAGCTTTGTAAATGGCATTTTCTCCTTCGTTCCGGGCAGCATGGCCTGCTTTTCCTCTTGCGTAGCAATCAATCACCATCAATCCTTTCTCCGAAATGGCCATCTGGAGCTGCGTGGGCTCTCCAACAATCGCAAACTCAAGGATGGGTAATTCGGGAAGAATACTGAAAATACCATTTTCTCCCGAAATTTCTTCTTCGGCTGTAGCGGCGAACAGGATGTTGAATTTTAAATCCGTTCTTTCATAAAAAGAAAGAAATGCTGCGATTAGGGCTACCAAAGAGGCTCCTGCGTCATTACTTCCCAGTCCGTAGAGTTTACCTTCTTCAACTTTGGGTAGAAAAGGATCCCGTGTATAACCTGGATTAGGTTTTACGGTATCGTGATGTGAATTTAAAAGAATGCTGGGTTTTAACTGATCAAAGTGTTTGTTATATACCCAGATATTATTATTTTTTCGACTGACGGCTATATTTTTTGATAAAAAGAAGTCATTGATAATTCCTGCTGTTCCTTGTTCTTCTTTACTGAACGAAGGAGTGGCGATCAGTCTCTTGAGCAGGGCTATTGCTTCGTTAAATAATTGCCCGGTCTTTATTTCAGCTGATGCGTGTACCAATAGGCTGTGCGTTATTTACGATGGATGATAAATGAAAGGCATTACAAATGTACACGGAATGGACACCTTTTGCTACCGTCTGAAATGCATTGTCCAGTTTTGGTATCATGCCTTCGTATATTTGCTTTTTTTTCTTTCATTTCTTCGTAGTGATCCTGTTTTAGCTCAGAAATGAAAGAGCTGTCATCATTTACATTGAGCAGCACGCCATTTTTCTCAAAACAATAAAACAGGTGAGCTTCCATTTTTGTTGCCATCGAAACGGCTAATGCCGCAGCAATGGTGTCTGCGTTGGTATTGAGAAGATTTCCCTTTCCATCATGCGTGA
>JABDFG010000021.1 GCA_013286655.1 Bacteroidota bacterium | reverse complement strand
TTGTACTGAGGATGTGTTTCAAGGAAGGGGTAATTTACCTGATCGATGTGTTTGTTCTTTTGAAGCACCAATGACAATTTTAAAGCGTTATCACAATGCCGGTCCATACGCACAGCTAATGTTTCCAGGCTCTTGGAGAGTACCCAGGCGTTAAAGGGTGACAGGGCGGGGCCCGTAGCACGACAGAATAAATAAAGATCATGGATCAGTTTTTTTGTTCCCACAACTGCACCGCCCAATACCCGGCCCTGACCGTCTATGAATTTGGTAGCAGAATGAGTTACAATATGGGCTCCGTATTTAATCGGCTGCTGAAGATAGGGTGTGGCAAAACAATTATCCACATTTAGAAGGAGCTTATGCTTATCAGCCAGCTGACCTAAAAATTGCAGGTCAAGAACGTCAAGCCCAGGATTGGAAGGGGTTTCTACAAATATCATTTTTGTATTCTTCTGAATAAGTCCTTCAATCTGCTCCGGTTTATCAGCATCGAAATAGGAAAAAGTGATGTTCCACTTGTTTAAAAATTTCGTGAGAACGGTATGGGTGGAACCAAAAATGGAACGGCAGGTGATCAGGTGATCTCCGCTTTTCAAAAAGGTCATAAAGCTTGCGAAAACAGCGCCCATACCCGATGCCGTTGCATACCCGGCCTCTGCTCCTTCCAGCAAAGCCATTTTTTCGGCAAACTCATCTGTATTGGGATTGGAAAAACGACTGTAAATATTCGCGTCCGTTTCATCGGCAAAAGCCGCTCTCATTTCTTCCGCTGTATCATACGTGAAACTTGATGTGAGATACAGGGGGACGGAGTGTTCCTTATGGATTGTTTGTCCGGATTGCGTCCGGACAGCGAGTGTTTCAAAGTGCTTTGTCATGACCTGGAACTGTTTTATTTTTTACAGCAGCGATTTTAGTTTTTTCGTAAACCCTTTTTGTTTTTTAGAGACTTTCGAAAAAAACAAGCTATCCGATTTTTTTACTTCTACAGCGGCTCTGGATAGACTTACTTTACCAAAAGAAGTGATCTCAATTTTCATGGACCGTACATCTTTTTCATTTTCCATCCGTTTGATCAGTTTCTTTCGCTCAAGCGTTCTCAGCACTTTCGAGGCCATCATCTTATCTATTCCGGCAAAGGTCGCCAGGGACATCTGTGTGGTATTCTTTTGCATCGCATTCAGTTTTCGGGCGCTGGCAAGAATGATATACTGCACATGCGTCAGGTTGTGTTTGTCCAACACCTTTTTAAGCGTACGCTGCCATTTATTGGATGCCTGCCACAATAAGAGGCCGGTGTCCGTATCGGGATGAAATGTAAAATCTGTGTTTTTTTCCGGATGCATGGGTCTGTTTGTAATTAACACCTACCTGTCGGTAACTGACACGTCAAAGGTTATTTCAGCTCCGGCGGCTCTTAAGGTAGCCGCCACCGAGCAGTATTTATTCATGGAAAGTTCAACAGCTCTCAGGGCTTTGTCTTTGTCAATTTTTCCTTGTAGTTTGAAATGTGCGTGAATGGTTTTCCAAAGGGAGGGTTCTTTATCCGCTTCGCGTTCTCCGTCAATGCTGATCTGAAAATCTTTTATTTCCTGCTTTTGTTTTTGCAAGATCATCACGACATCAATGGCGCTGCAACTTCCCATTGCCATTAGCAGGCTTTGCATAGGGCTCACGCCTCTATCATGACCACCTATTTTCAGCGATCCGTCAAACTGAATGGTTTTGCCATTCCCGGCAATGGCTTCTATCTGGAAGGCATCGTCCACTCTTTTCAGTTCCACACGCATGCGATAATAATTTTTACTTTAGCTGCTAAAATTAAACTATATAACCATGCGAACAAAGGCGCTTATTGTTTTTTTATCTCTTAATTTCCTTTGTGTCTTTTGCGAATTACGACTACTTTTTTGAATTGAAAAAAGAGGAGGAAGAAGCATAAGTCTTCCCTTTCTTCCTTTTACATTCAATTTTTCAGTTTGTCCAAAAGTACCTGGCTAAAAATTTTTAAGTAATTTTAGAAAACTGGTGAGTAAAAAAATAGTTACATATCCCCATCCGTTCAAATTAGAATCAGGGAAATACCTTCCCGGGCTTGAGATTGCTTATCATACGTATGGTCAACTGAATGCCGAAAAATCGAATGTTATCTGGATTTGCCATGCTTTGACTGCCAATTCGGATGTGACGGACTGGTGGAGTAGCCTGGTAGGTAAGGGAAAACGGTTTGATCCTGCTGATTATTATATTATCTGTGCCAATATACTCGCTTCGTGTTATGGGACGACCGGCCCTTTATCGATTAACTCTGAAACACATCAACCTTATTATTCCAGCTTTCCACAGGTCACGATACGTGACATGGTCAATGCGCATATTCTTTTGCGGGAGCATCTCGGGATTAAAAAAATACATATCGGGCTGGGAGGATCTATGGGTGGCTACCAATTATTGGAATGGGCTTTTATGGAGCCCGCTGTCTTCCATAAGCTGGTTCTTTTAACAACCAGCGCAAAGGAGTCCGCCTGGGGGATCGCCATACATACTGCCCAGCGTCTGGCCATTGAAACTGACCCGACCTGGAAAGACCGTTCCGCTTCAGCCGGAGCCGCTGGTCTCAAAACAGCCAGGGCCATCGGGATGCTCACCTATCGGAATTATGAGCTGTTTGTGCAGACCCAGGATGATCCGGAACACCAAAAGACGGATCATTTCAAAGCATCCTCCTACATTCATTACCAGGGAGAAAAGTTAGTTAAGCGTTTCAATGCTCAATCCTATTGGCTGCTTACCAAAGCTATGGACAGTCATAATATCGGGAGGAACCGGGGTAGTGTTGAAAAGGCCTTGTCTCAATTGTCCGCCAATACGCTTATCATTGGAATCAACAGCGACATGCTTTGTCCTTTAACCGAACAAAAGTACCTTGCTGAGCACATCCCTCATTCGGTCTGTGTTTCCATAGATTCTTCCTATGGACATGATGGATTTTTGATCGAAGGGAAAAAAATAGCCGAACCAATCGGAAAATTCAATTTTATTTAGCTTAATGTGTTAAATAATAATCCTCGTAATAATTCGTATTGTTCGTGATATAATAATGCAAAGCATTGTTTGTTAATGATACAATAATATAGTCATAGGCTCCTTCGGGGGTAAATTGATTTTTGAATTTGATCACATTACCTACCAGTTGGTAAGTATAATTCTGATCGGCCGGCTGGTAAGAGGGACAGGAGAAATTAAACTGACCGTCTAATGTGAATGTTTCCTGATAATTTGCTGTCCCTTTTATTTGGGGGGCATGGTTAACGGACACGCTGTCCAGTTTCCAGGTACTGAGGCATAATTTAAAGACAGAAATATTCGTGTCCAGATAAATGGTGTTGGTTTTAACAACAGTAGTAGTTACCGGAGGAGAAGTTATTGTTTTCGTGCAGGCTACCGTTACTGAAAACAAACCGAGTAATACCAGGTTTCTCATGATGCAATATAAGAAAAAAGCGGATTTATTGCAGCGACATGTCCGTAACGAAGAAATCTTCATTCGGTTCCAGCGTTATCACGAAAGTCTGCCGGCCATATACCAGCCATTTGAAACGCCCCTGAGGAACAAATTGCTCGTCCAGTTTTTTAAGAACCGAATTAAGTTGGTTGTAAGGATAGATCACCCGATACGTATAACAGGTATTGCTTGAATCAAGAAAATAAACAATTTTTTTTTCGGCAGTTTGGTAGGAAATATAAGAGGTTCCATTACTATTTTTATTCAGCATCAGGCTGTCCGGGTTTATTCCCTTTTTGTCTTTCAGGTAAGAGGTAATATCTCCGGAAGACATTCCGACCAGGTTTTGAGCCCCACCCGCCGCAGTAAACAGACAGGCGACGAAGACTACTAGCAAGATTTTTTTCATAACAATTGAATTCATCTAATTATTCACAATTATTGTGCCAGCTAACTATTTCAATAATTTTTCCTGGAAAAAGGCAAGATAATCGCCAATATTCTTGTCTTTGTAAAATACAGGAAAATTTTCGGAGGAAATAACAAACGTTTTTATTTTCGTTGGATCAAGCGTTGCAAAAATATCCTTTTTATCCTTTGTAATCAAGTTATAATAGGTCATTGCCTTTTCCTTTCCACCAAAAGATTTAACGGTAACCATATTACGGTCTTTATCCAGCATAATATAATCTACTTTAAGATTTTCAAGGTTATAGTATTCCGTATTGATATCTGAAAGTTTAATTTTTATTTTGTTAATGTCTGTATTTCCATCATAAATAAATACCCAAAAGTATTCTGCATCTTTATCAAAAAGGTACTCCGCAGCACTTTTAATAATACTGTCTTTTTTTGTTTCCGTTATACTTTTGCCTTTGCCCTTTTGTTTCTTGATCAGATCAAGGTACTCCTGAGCTTTGTCTTTTACATCACTCTTGGGATATTTAATGATCATCCTGGTCAAAGCTCCTTCAAAAGCATCGACCCCCTGCGTGTGGCCAATGGCAAGTGCATGCAATAAGTCAAACTTGGACAATAAAGGGGTTTTACCAAGTGCGGTATCCGCTACCTCGCATTTCGCGATCACAGCAGTGTAATTACTATCCTTGTATAGTTGAAATGTTTCCGTGTATAGCTGTTCTGCTTCACTCATGTTACCTTCTTTTTCAGAATTGTAACCGGGATTACGGATTATTTTCGCGTATTCCGTTTCAGGGTATTTGGTTAAAAAGATATCTTTATAATAATCCGATTTTTTTTGATCCTTCAAAGCCAGGGAAAGACGGTACAGCTGGTAATACGTTGTCAGTTTGTATTTGTTCTCGGGATACCGCTGCAACATTTCTTCAAATGTTTCCGCAGACTTTTTATTGTTCAGTAATTGTTCTTTGTAAATAGAGCCCAATGTATAATAGGCCTCAATAATTTTTTCATCCGACTTTTTTACCGCATCTTCTGTCAGCGGTAAATTTTGTAAATAATACGTTTTGTCCTTTTTGTTTTTGAGTTTCTTGGCCCCCGATGCTTTTTTAGTAGTATCCGAGGCTTCCGCCTGCTCTCCGGCAGCTGTCACCCCGTCTTCCAAAACCATCTCTTTTGAAGATCGTCTCCAATTATCTTCCAGTTTACGGTCGCCCCACTTTTTACGGAACTCACCCATCCCGAAAGTGACAGTGGAGGAATTGTAAAAATACCACTGCCCGTTGTTCTGCTGGGAGCCACCTGTCTGCTGGACAACCTGAGCATTGTCTTTTGCCTGGGCCAGCTGATTTTGGCGTTCTTCCTCTTTCTTTTTTTCTTCCGCCTCTTCCTGAAGTATGATCTGTTCTATTTTAGCATCCCGTTCCTTCGTTCCCATTTTAGCCACCCGTTGCAGACTGTCCTGGTTCGTAATGATCGTTATGTTCCTGATCAATTCTGATAAGCTTTTCTTTTTATTGTTGATCATTTCATAATTTGGAAAATCAGGTTTAATAAGTGAGACCGCACTGTCGTAATAAGATTGTGCAGGCCGGTAATCTGCTTTGTCAAAAGAAATATCAGCCAGCTTGATGAAGGAAAGAGCTTTCTGACTGTTGTTATTGATACTGGCCTTGATCGATTTCCGGAGGTCATCGATACAATCTCCCATCTGTTTTTCCTTTTCAGCGATTTCCGCCAGCGAATAGTATACCTGATCCAAATACTCACTGTTCCTTTTGTCCTTCAGCATCTTTTTTAACTCCTTTTTAATAGCATCTCCTTCAGCGACAGAGCTAACTTCAAAACAGCGTGCTCTGCTGATCTGAGCATTAAACGTGAGCTCGTAACTTGGCTTAAGCTGAATGACCTCTTTGAACAATTCAGACGCCTTTTTTAGTTTTCCCAGTTTTTGTTCCAGCTGAGCTGAAATATAAGTGTAGCGGGCACGGGCCTTTTTATCCCCGGTTAATGCAATGGCTTTGTTGAGTGGCTTCAAGGCTCCTCCATAGTTATCGCGCAGCATAAAATGATAGGCTTCTACCGCTGCCAGTTCTGCTTTGTAATCTTTTGGCAAGTCCTTCTCGTCCGCCAGCAAATCAATCAGCGATTCTGCCTCCGATATGCTTCCCAGTTCATCATTGGTACGAATGAGCCACATCATGCCCATAAACCGGTCATTGGATTTTTTATACGTCCTGGCCACATAATCGAAGCATTCCATAGCTGCAAAAAAGTCCCGTTTATAGAAATGTGCCCGGCCCATAAGCACGTAACTTGGTGCAATCCATTTACAGGCTCCCGGTATTTCTTTTTTAGCCTTGGTCGTGATCGTATGGTGTCTTATTACGATAGAAAGTTTTTTGACCGCTTTGTCCATTTCGGGAAAGAGTCCTTTTGCCTGATCAGGGCTTGGATAAATGAAAATGGGAAGGATTTTGTTGTAATCTTCCTTGCGGGTGCTTTCCAGTTTGAAAAGGCCGTCCTTTACGCTTTCGTTTGCGTAAAAATACCCGTTAAACCTGGAAGTGGTATTGTGAAAAGTCCGGGTAATCCAGGTATTGTGCTTGGTGGAACAACTGTTCACCAATAGCAAAGCCCCTGCCAGAAGGAAGACAGAAAAAACCTTCGCGATTATGTTACACTGTTTCAATTAATCTACTCACGAATAACGTTGTTACCCCAAAATTATTATAATTTTCTCGCAAAAACCGGGTATTTGTCCTTCATTGTCTCCAGGCAACATACTGAATTTCCCCAAATTCACGTAGCTTTGGTATATTTGCCACCTTACGCTATCCAATGCCCTCTGAACTACAGAAGAAAAGAAGTTTATCCAAACGGTTGCAGGATCGTTACCGACTGGTTATTCTCAATGATTCTTCGTTTGAGGAGAAATTTCTTCTTAAACTTAAGCCTATTCCTTTACTGATTGGAGTTGGCGCTACGATTATCCTGTTGATTACCTTTGTTATCATAACGATCGCTTTTACTCCTTTGCGGGAGTATATTCCAGGTTATTCGGATACCAAAATGCGCAGGTCGCTGATCGACCTGGCCGTAAAAAGTGATTCCCTGGAATATGAATTAAATCTGAAAACAAAATACATTGAGAACATTAACAATGTAATCAATGGAACCATTCAACCGGACAGTATTCCGAATAAGCCTGGCCTGGCAAAGGATTATAAATCGCTTATAAATGCCAATAAGGCCTCTAAGGAGGATTCTATTTTGCGGGATGAAGTGGAGCATAAGGAACAATTCAGTCTGGCAATAAATAATGGGAAAACGGCCACGAACGGTATTTCCAGTTTTTTCTTTTTTACTCCTCTGAAAGGAAGTGTAACCAGTTCCTTCAAAGCCAAGGATGAGCATTATGGCGTGGACATTGCAGCAAAGGACAATGAAGCGGTTAAAGCTACCCTGGATGGTACTGTTATTATGGCAGCCTGGACGACTGAAACGGGGTTCAGCATGCAAATACAGCATAGTAATAACCTGATTTCTGTCTATAAGCATTGTTCCGTATTGATGAAGAAGACGGGTAATTTTGTAAAAGCGGGGGAAGTGATTGCAATTGTCGGGAACAGCGGGGAGCAAACAACGGGCCCCCATTTGCATTTTGAATTGTGGTATAATGGAAATCCTATTGACCCCCAGGATTATATGGTGTTTTGAGAAGGGTTAAGGATTTGGGATTTGGGATTTAGGATTTAGGATTAAGGAATTAAGATTAGGAAGTTAGGATTAGGGATTTAGAAATTGGCTGATATAAAGAGAATATGAATATGTTTGAATTAATTATTATAAATCCCAATTCCTTAATCCCAAATCCCAAATAAAGAAACCGTAAATCCCAATCCCTGAATCCCAATTCCCAAATAAAAAAACTCGCTATCCTCGGCTCCACCGGTTCTATCGGAACTCAGGCCCTGGATGTTGTTCGGGCGAATGCGGCTTTGTTTTCCGTGGAAGTTTTGACAGGCGGTAAAAATGTTGATCTGCTTATTCAGCAGGCCCTGGAATTTTTGCCAAATACAGTGGTCATAGCGGATGAAAGGAAGCTGAATGTTGTAAAGAATGCTTTATTTGACAAAGGCATAAAGGTTTTTGCAGGCAACGAGGCAATTGAACAAGTGGTTCAAATGGAAGAAATCGACCTGGTACTTACAGCTATCGTCGGTTTTGCGGGTCTTGCTTCTACGATAAGCGCTATTAAGGCAGGCAAGCAGATTGCGCTTGCCAATAAGGAAACCCTGGTGGTGGCTGGCGAATTTGTTACAAAACTCGCTCAGGAACACGGTGTTAATATCTACCCGGTCGATTCTGAACATTCCGCTATTTTTCAATGCCTGGTGGGGGAGTTTCACAATCCGGTGGAAAAGATATACCTGACGGCCTCCGGAGGCCCTTTCCGGGGAAAGGATATCCCGTATTTAGCTTCTGTCAGCAAAGCCCAGGCCCTCCGGCACCCGAACTGGGACATGGGTGCAAAAATTACAATTGATTCAGCGACGCTTATGAACAAAGGCCTTGAAGTAATTGAGGCAAAATGGCTGTTTCATTTGCAACCGGAACAGATCGATGTGATCGTACACCCTCAATCCATTATACACTCAATCGTCCAGTTTAAGGATGGCTCCATGAAAGCACAGATGGGACTACCCGACATGAAACTACCGATCCAATACGCATTAACCTATCCTCATCGTCTGACTTCTACCTTTAAACGCTTCAATTTTTTAGATTATCCGCTATTTTCTTTTGAACAGCCGGATAAAAAAACATTCCCTTGCCTGGAGCTGGCATTCCATGCCATGAACAAAGGAGGAAATATGGCCTGTATCTTAAATGCAGCCAATGAAATAGCCGTATCAGCCTTTTTACAGGATAAAATCGGGTTTCTGAAAATTCCGGATATTATCGGGGAAGCACTCCAGAAAGTTAATTACAGCGCAAAACCTTCCTATGAAGATTATGTAAATACTGACCGGGAAACCCGTAAATTTGCAAGCGGAATGATTTCAAAATAAGTTTGACCTTGATTTAAATTTGACCTACCTCGTATGATCCAAGCCATTCAATTTATACTCAGCCTGTCCATTTTGATCGTGTTGCATGAGATGGGACATTTTTTTCCGGCCAAATTCTTCAAAACGAAAATAGAAAAGTTCTATCTTTTTTTTGATCCCTGGTTCTCCCTCTTCAAAATAAAACGTGGAGAAACGGAATATGGCATTGGATGGCTGCCGCTGGGAGGATATGTGAAAATTGCCGGAATGATCGATGAGTCGATGGATAAAGAACAAATGAAATTGCCCCCGCAACCCTGGGAGTTTCGTTCTAAACCAGCATGGCAGCGGCTAATCATTATGTGCGGCGGTGTGACGGTGAATGTCATTTTAGGCGTTTTGATCTACGCAATGGTGCTGTTTGCCTGGGGTGAAGAATACCTTCCGGCAAAAAATGCAAAGTATGGTATCGCTTGTGATTCACTTGCCTTGCAAATGGGTTTCAGGGATGGAGATAAGGTACTTGCGGTGGACCATAAAGAGGTGACTGATTTTAACAAGATACCTCTGGAAATTATTCTGAACAAGGCTAAAAGTGTACAAGTAGAACGGGATGGACAAAAACAGGATGTTAACATACCGGAAGAATTATTCGCTCAACTTTTCAAAACGCATCATTCTTTTATTGAACCGGGATATCCCTGCGAAGTTGATTCTGTTATGCCCGGGATGTCTGCGGAAAAAGGGGGATTGAAAAAAGGCGACCGTATTCTCGCTGTCAATAATACTCCCACGCCCTTTTTTCAAAATGTGGTAAACATACTTCAGCAAAACAAAGAAAAGGAGATTACATTAAAAGTGCTCCGGGCACGGGATACGGTTCCCTTTAAACTACAAGTGTCGGCGGAAGGTAAGTTGGGATTTAAAAACAAAATTCCTGACTTTGAATTTTCCACCCGCAAATACAGTTTTCTGGAATCTTTTCCGGCAGGCATACACATGGCGGCTGAAACCATGCGGGACTATGTAAAGCAAATGAAAGTGATTTTTACGGTCAAGGATGCTCATAAAGCCCTCGGAGGATTCATCACCATTGGCAAAGCCTATTCTCCAAACTGGGATTGGCCGCATTTCTGGAAGTTCACGGGTTTTTTATCATTGGTACTGGCGATCATGAACATTTTACCCATCCCCGCTTTAGATGGCGGGCATGTGATGTTCCTGCTGTATGAAGTAATCACGCGTAGAAAACCGAACGAAAAGGTGATGGAATATGCACAATACGCCGGAATGATTCTGTTACTTGGATTGTTAGTGTATGCAAATAGTAATGATGTTATCCGCCTGTTTTCGAAGTAAACTATTGAAAAAAGAACCCGCTTTTTCACGTTTTGGATCCTGCAGGAACCGGATCGGGTTATTGATTAGTGTCGGTTTGCTCCTGACAGTTGGCTCTTTTTCCCAGAACAGCTCTTACTCTCCCGATGAAAAAAAGAAAGTAATTCCGGCAGGCTCCACGGTAAAGGACACCCCGAAGGTCCTGGTCATCCCCTTCGAGCCGAAACTATATATGTCAGAAATAGATCAAAATGTGAACAAGGAAACGAAAATGAATTTTAATCAAATACGGTATAGCTTTCGTTCAGGACTTGACTTTAGTCTGGTGACAGAATTTAAAAAAAAATACAGCGTAACTTCTTTGATGACGGACACGGGTGCTTCCGCAATGGATCAACGCTATATTTACGAATCGGTCGGCTATAAATACGATCTTCTTCCGGATCCGGATAACAAAAAACAAAAGGATACCCGAAGCGATAAACCCAAGATTCAGAATGGTCAGCTTGCTGTGACCACCAATGATCAGAAAAAATTCATGAATGTAAAGATTACCAATCCGAACTTATTGTCCACCCTTAATAAACGATATGGAGCAGAAGTCTTTGTTTTTATCAGTGAATTGGATCTTAAAATTGACGCAGGTAGCAACTCCAGCTATTTCAAGGGAAATTATGGGCGCGTGGCCAATGTTCATTATTCCATTTATGATTTAAAAGGCCGGTTGCTGACAGCCGGAATGGCTACAAAAAGTTTCTCCGCTGCTGACAATGTTCCGAAAAAAATAGTGAATAACTGTTTTGCAGACATGGCACAGATGATCTTGGATAACTACCTGGCAGCAATCTCTCCGAAGCCGGACATTGAAAAAAAAGATTTCAAATAATCAATGCAAATAATCAAAAGAAAAAGAAAAAACGAACTTGCTGATAGTATAAACCCGGCAAAAATCCGACCCGAGGAATAATAAAATTCCAATTTGCTGCTTCCCGATGGCACCGCGGCGGACATAAAGCAAAAATTAGAAGTTACTATTTTCGTTTCCACACCATTAATTTTCAATTTCCAGCCCGGGTAATTATTCTGTAAAAGGGTTATCATCTGTGGAAATGTTGTTTTGACTTCCGCCACAATTTTTGTTGGAGATAATTGAGTGATTTTTAGTGTATCCCCTTTTGAGCTTTTGAATTTCATCTTTTCAATTGTTGCCCAATCCTGCCGATCAAAATAAATGCTTTTATTGGTAACTGGATGCTCCGCATATTTTTTATAAATGGATTCGGACTGACCCACCTGATCTGAAAGAAAGATGAGCCTGTTTTTCATCGTAGCGAAAAATAAATCAGGGAATGAGTCTTCCAAAAATTGTAGGTTTTTCAAAAAAAATGGATTGTATCCGTCAAAGGCAGTCTGCTTTTGAAATATATTCAGGTTTCGCCACAAGGGGCCGACATTCAATCCCATACCCGTATCAGCAATTTCCAGTATATTTTTATCAGGAGGCAAAGGATAATCTTTCGGAAAACCAGCGCCATGTGCTTTGATCATTTCTGACTTGAATTCCTCCGAATAAACGGTATAGGGAGCGTTCAGTCGTGTGACCAAAATCATGTCCAGCAGCAGCAATCCGATGATATAGTTCAACAATTTATTTCTATCCGGAATCTTATATATCAAAATAATAAAAACGATCGTTAGCATGATCTGCACGATACTTTGAAATGCAATATGCTGAAACAGTGCGGTTTTTTTTGAAAAAGTGAATAAATCACTTTTTACAAATCCGATAATTCCTATAGGTCCCTGCGATCGGGCGTAAAACAAAAAGGTCAAAAGAAGGAGTAATACAGCAATGGAAATGTTTTTGACCTTACCATTGTTTAAACCTGCGTCCGGCAAGAATAACTGAAGTCCATATCCGGAAAGAAGAAGAAAACTTATAATAGTGAACAAACGGAATATACTCGGAAACCGGAACAGGTTCATCAATGGTACATACCTGAATAAGAATTCCCTGACCGGCAAATATCCGCCAAAAGCGGCCGTCAGTGCAAAAAAACCAAATGCCAAAAATAACCACATTAATTTTGTCTTCTTTATTAATAAGGAATACAAAAAGAAAATAAAAGGAATAAGTCCGAAATAAGCATTCGTCATGGATAAATCCGTAAGAAAAAAATCCATGTTTTTTATCACGGAAAAAGGCAGTAAAAAAGAAATAGAGCACTGCGGGCTAAAAGGACATATCAGGGCTCTTTCCAGGGTTAAACCAGCTCCCCTGGTGATATGAGGAAATGCCACATAGATAGAAATAAGGGATGCCGAGCTTAATAATAATACGGCAACCATTATCAAACCATTTATTTTTATCCAGTTAAAAAGTGAGCTTTTATTTTTTGATCGGATACAGCTAACGGAATAATATAGAAATACAACTAACATAAAATACCCAAGTATAAATGCAAAAGCAGGATACCCTCCTGTCAGCAATAAAGACAGGAAGAAACCGGTTTTCAAAGCATCCAGCCAGGATCTTGTTTGTCGTGTTTTCAAATAAAACAGTAGCACATAAGGAATCCAGGTTCCACTGACGATATAGGTCATGTGCTGGGAATTCCCAATAAAAAATCCCGAAAACAGGTAGCTTATTCCTATAAACAAAGCAATCTTTTTCCCAAAAGAAAAATAGTTTGCTAACCGGTACATCCCCACCCCGGCGAGAAAAATATGCAGTATAAATTCGAAGGAAATAGAATAAATATCATAGCCATAAAAATAGCCGATGAACCATACCACCGGATACCAGGCTCCACTTTGTGGATCCGCATTAATCGGATATCCTAGAAACTGGTAAGGGTTCCAGTAGGGTAGGCTATGATGCCGTAAACAATCCCCAACAAAATACCTCCAGGGGTAATATTGATCGATCATATCCCATTTCAAGGGATTCTGAAACAGACTTACCTGCCAATACCCGATTAGTGTAATAACCAATAATAACAAGTAATGCCAGTTCCAGCTTATTTTACAGAATTTTAGGGAAGAGGTCCACATTGGGCTGAATATTTTAATCAAAGGTCATTGTTCTTTGAAAAACAGAAATTTCATTTTCCAATCCCAGGAATTCTGTAAGACTTCGATTTGTTTTATTGTTTATTAAAGTGAAAATGGATATTTTTCCATTATCAGCAATTTTTTTTATTCTGGAAACAATTTCAGGATAAGTGGAACAAACCTCCGAGATAAAAAATTGATTTGGAATCACTATGTAATCATATTTCCAGCCCAACGCATTCTGTATGTTTTTTTTTGTAGCGTTCGTATACAAAATGACATACCCATCTCTATTCATCAAGATAAGAGGAATATTTGGAGAATAGACATCTATTACCATCACCTTCGCATCCCGCTTTATTTTCAGGGAATCCAGAAACGTTTCCGATCCCATAAAACTATTTATCGTAGAAGCGGTCCTATCCAAACTATTCAGATTTCTCCTATGAGCTTCTGAATTCATTGCATTAATAATTAAGGGGACACTAACCAAAACAATAACAACTCCGTATAATTTAAAGTACTTAAGATCTAATCGAGGGATATAGGAAAGAACGGTAATCAAAAATAAAATGATCGGAAGAAAAAAAGTATCCAGAAAATAATAATCATGATCAGGAAATTGTTTAAGCATTAAAATAGCAAAAGTAGAATAACCAATAAACAATAGTAAAATTAGCAAGCCAAATGAGCGTGTCATATAATCATTTTTTATTTTTTGTTTCAAAATAAAAAACGAAGCAATAATGATTAAAGAAAATAATATCAAATAATGAATGATTGAAAAGTATTGGGTTGCCCAGTTATTATATACTGATTTGATAATCTCTTTTGCGTCACTAAAGTTCGCTGCAGGTAAAAGACTGTTTAGGAAAAGGGAGCCATAGACCGCTCTTAGATAGTCATTATAAAAATAGAATGAAATAACTGATATTCCAGCGAATGCACCAGAAATAAAAAAGGGCCTCCATTTTTTTTCTCCGCCTATTAAGCTTAGAAATTCTAAACCAAAAATTGAAACAAGGGTAACAGCAAATGTTGTCCGGCTTAAAGTCGCAAGTGTAAGAAACAGGATGCTTAAATAAAAGTTGTTCTGCTCATGTCGTTTTAAATACTTTTGATAAAAGTAAATCCCAATAATTACATTAGCTAAGGATGGAATAGTTGGTAAAAAACCATCCTGATAATAAACAAACACGGGGGATGTCCCCGCAAATATGACTACAAAAATAGATTTAATGTTATCTTTCGTCTTCAAGTAAGACAATTTAAATAAAAAATACAGTCCGACGAAACTATATAGCAGAATGTACAGTCTAAAAATCCAAACGGAGGTTACACCTGAAATTTTCATAAAGACAGCAGGGATATAATCGTGAATTGGAAAATCAACGGCCGTAATAGTATTGTCGGTTTGGATTTTCCAATCAAAAGGAAATTGGCGATTCATTACGAAAGTACGCGGTTTAAAAAACTGAAGATTGTTTTTTACATATCCGAGAGATAAAGCATACCTATCTGATTGTGCCCAGGCATGAATATAGGAAGGAAATTCATTGAGGTGTTTTAAATGAAATAATAATCCCAAAAAAATGATCACCCCGACTACTATCAACTGTTTATTAACCATTTTCTTCATACTTAGACTTCTACTAATTAACTAAAATTAAAACAATTTAGAGCTCTAATGGTATGAGATAATGCAAAATATTATAATTGTTCCAGAAGCAGATATGAAGTTATATCTGAAACGAGCGCCTTATGTAATCTATAGTAATCCAATAATGCCAATAAAATTGCTTTTCGTTCAACATTCGTAATTATCAATTGTTCACAAACTTCAAATTTACTATTCATCAGATCATGAAAATGCCGGCTCATTGTTTCATTTAAATGATGTATTCGCTTATATTCTTCTTGTACAAAACGGCCCTCCGCCAAATCAAAATATTTTTTTTCTCGAGTAAAATTCCCGGTTGGAAAAAATCCAAGGTATTGTGTATATTTTAATATAAAAATCAAATGGAAATTAGCAACGCTTCCTTCTTTCAATTTCAGCAGATTTAAGGCGTTTACCAAAAACTCGAACAGTCCTTGATTTGGCTCTTCTTCGTGAATCGTTTTATTGATTACTTCATTTAGGAAAAAAAAAATTGCATTTTTTACAGGGTCGAACTCAGCAGTATAACTATAAGCTCCTGTTATTTCTTTAATGCTTTCCAAACGATGTTTCTCCACTTTCGTTACAACCATATCCAGCAACATTAAGTTTCTGAAATAATTTGATTTGACCCGAGAAGTTTTACTGTGAGTCCCCCTTACAAGATACGATTGTAGTCCAAACCGGTCCGTGTATACATTTACAATCAGGCTGTTGTCACTATACTTAGTTGTACGTAAAACAATCCCTTTTACCGCGTGAAGCATATGTTTAAAGTATACATTATCTTTGAAAGTTCCACGTCATCCTATTCTATTTATGAATTTAATAGCAAAAATCGAAAAGCTCACGCTTGCCTATGGTATACTTGGAGTAAGTATTTTTGCATATATTCTTTTAAGAGCTTTAAAATTAGACATAACATACGATGAGGCTAGGACTATAAAAGATTTTGTTCCTTTAAATTATATCAATATTATCAATTGTTCATCGAGCGACGCCAATAACCATATTTTAAACACGCTTCTTATAAAAATTTTCTATTCATTCGGTTCGAATACTATTTTTTTTGCAAGATTACCGAATGTATTAGCTTTTATTTTATATCTATTTTATTCTTATAAAATAGCAAAAGAGTTTCTTTCAGACTTCGCGGGTTTTATGTTGTTCGCTTTATTACTAATAAATCCATTTTTACTCGATTTTTATAGTATTGCAAGAGGGTATGGTTTGGGACTATCCTTCCAAATCATGTCCATTTATTATTTTATTCTTTTGGTTAGAAACAAGCAACTAAAACTTGTGGTTCTTACACTTGTATCCGGAGCCTTCGCAGTACTTAGTAATTTGTCGGAGCTTAATTACTGGGTACCTTTATTATTCTCGGTCGTATTAGCCTATGTTCTCAATAATAATAGCAGAAATAAACCAACATTCTGGCTTTTCCTGTTTTTGATTACTTCATTATTCGCTTTAATTATTTATGAACCAATAAGAAAATTACATCAAAATGGAGATTTATATTATGGGGGCAATAGCAATTTTTATGCGGATACTTTAATTTCACTGACAAAATATACACGATACACACCCGAAACAAGTTCAATAACGTACGTCATTTTAAATACTTTTATAATGCTATTTGTTACACGTGTATGTGTTTTGTTAATCATTAGTATCAAAAACAATGTCTCCTTTACGGCAGGGAACTCCCTGATCGTTTTATTGACACTCGCTGTTCTATCAACGATCTCCCAACATTATCTGTTTGGGACATTGTATTTAATTGATCGGACCGCATTATTTTACTATCCCCTGATAATGTTAGTATTGTGTTATTCATATGACTTGATGCTGGAATCACTCAATAAAGTAGTCCCCATGCTTATATTAGCGCTTTTCGGATACAATTTTTTAACAAATGCAAATATGTATAAGACCGCATTATGGTATTTCGATTCTCATACAACAAGTATACTGCATCAGATAAATGAAACGGGACAACTTGAAAATAGGAAAATAACAATCGACTTTTCCTGGCCATTTCAAAAAGCAATGTATTTTTATACCGAGCAGGGCCTTTATCCATTTATTACCATCGTTAAAAGCAAAACCGATAGAGAAGAAATAAATGAAAAGGCCGATTATTTTATTTATTTAGGTAAATCTTTAGAAAAGGTAGGATACGATTCGGACAAACAACATATTATAAACTACAAAAAAGACACCGCTTTCTATTTCAAAAATGAAGCGGTATATGTTTTTTCCGATATAAGGTAAGAAACAATGTTGAAATATAAGAGTAAGATTACCCCAATTCAGCAATCATTTTTCAACAAGTTTCTCCAGCAGCGAACGATTTCGTTTTACGGGCAGTCTTTCCATCTATCCCTTAAATCCATAATCGGTTTTTCATAATATTTGTAAAGTAATGTGGAAAAAATAAGAACGCAAATCCAATACATTCCATACAAACCCCAAGCAGTGGAGGCGTTTTGCGGTGGAAAATTAGTATTTATTACTTCCGCTACAAGTGCTAGATTTAATAAATACATGGAGTATGAAATTAAGCTTATGTGAGTACATACTTTAACCAATAAATGGTGAGCCTTCTTAAGGCTATCGAACTTAGGCAGCAGTAAAAAACATCCAACACTTGTAATAAACTGTTGAAAAACTTTTGTAGAAAAATGATTCGGTATCCACTCCGTATAATATACAATATAACTGATACCAATGCCTAACAGGAAACCAGGATCGCGGATTTTAAACCAAATTTTTGGATGCCAATACTTAATAAATGCAGCCAAAAGTCCTAGTGCGATACTATCCAGTCGATAAATAACCACTTTAAAAATTTTAACGCTAAGCCAAAACTTATCCACATCAATATGTGATGCTTTAAACACTCGAAAAAGAAATGGCGTCAGCAAAAACAAAAAAACAGCAGTAAGAAAAATCTGTTTTCTTTTTATTTTGAAATTTTTAAAAACGAAATATAGAATTCCCAGAATGGCTGGGAAAAGTAAATAAAACCATTCTTCAATACTTAAGCTCCATGATTCCCAAAAAAAATCTGTAAAAGGACCGGAGAAATTATGAAGAAAAAGAAAAAATTTCCAGTTAAAATGAGAGATGTTTTCCCTTATTATTCCAAAATAAACGACAATAATATTTAAAATAAGTATCAGGTAATAGTTTGGCAGCGTACGAAACCAGCGACGGACCCAAAAATTACCAATCGTCTTTATTCCAAAAGATCCATTACTCTGAAAAATATTCAACAAAATCCTGCCGATAAGAAATCCGCTAAGCACAAAGAACAATTCAACACCGTCTAAAAGCGGTATCCAAGGAAAACCAGTATTCGCTTTGTCTAACATTGAACCACCATGACCCATAACAACAAAAATGATCGCAAGGGACCGCATTAAATCGAGCCCAAAAATCCGTTTTTCATAATTTGGATTTAAACGAAAAACCTTTGTTATTTTGTTTATCGCTAACATACCACCAAAGTGTCTATACATTTACAAAGTTTTACTAATCAGGGGAATAACTTGAAAATCTGTACTTTAAAATCATCTATATAAAAATCCTTTTTCCCTCTGTTCCAGACGTATATTTTTATTACGCCATTGGGACTCAACGGTTTTGGAATTTCAAACGTGTAGTTATACTTTTTCCATTTACCTGCCTCTTCTGATGGCGTGTCATTAAGAGGAATTGCATTGTAATATTCAGATTTATCCGAAGTAATGTCTATTGCCAGTAAAGCTCCGGATGAGCTATTGAAGGATGTTTCATACCTTTTCAATTCAATTTTAGCAAACAACACTTCATGCAATGTTGAAACACCTATACCGCTAACAACTTTAGCAGACTCCGGTTTAATGCTAAGTTCTGTCCCGAATTCATTTCGATCTGAATAGTGACAACAATGTGATTGGGGCTCCCCACAAAAGCCCATATCACTTATTTCTCCGTTTGTGAAGTCCGCAACTTCTTTTTCATAATCATTTACATAACTGTGGATCAGTTGAAGTTCTCTTGTGGAATAAGGCTGTAGGTCAATATTTCCGCCTAAACAATTTACATACTTTTCATTCGTTTTAAGAAATACGTACTTATACTTTTCTTCATTCATGCAAAATGGATGGATTATCCCTTTATAATATTGATAGGACTGAACCAGGTTAAGCAACATACAAAAAAGACATAATGTATACACGATGATTTTTGAAATTAAAGAAGAAAGGCCATTTAATAATAAGGCCAGCAAAATTCCGAATAATGAATAATAATCTATAAATGGACGCATGCCAAAGCTATCCTGATACGACCAGCACCACCATGCTGAAATAAGATAAATGGCGAAAGTCAAAGTAACGACAAGTGCATAAAATTTTGTACGATTCATTTTGTACAAGGGGAGCAGGCCAACTAAAGAGATCAAAGCCAGAGGAGTGTACAGAAAAAAACCTTTACGGAAACTAAACAGAACGTTCAAAATTTCAGGGTGGAAAAAATAAAACCCCTCCCCTTTGTAAGCCCATACCCACCAACTTCCACTCTGGTGATGCCAGCTGATTAATTGAATGGACCATACCATAAGAAAAATAATCGCCGCAATTGCAAACACCTTTCTGTTATTGAAAAAAAAATTCAATCTGCTGAACGATCCCGCCGCGAAGGGAAGCATTAAAATGATAACCACATTCGTCGGACGTATCAGCAACGCGATCGCCAGGAATAAAGCAGCCCCAACAAAGTACCTTGGTTTTGATCTCTCGAAATAACTAACAATACAATAGATAAAACAGGCAATTATTGCAAAAGAATAAACATGCGACATCCCGGATTTTATTACAGCATAATACCCGAGATTAGTACCCAAAACAAGCAATAAAAGCACAACAGCAATAACTCCTTCTTTTATATTAAGCAGCAACAATAGCTTTCTCAAAGCCAATAAGCCCAGGCCTAAATAGAAAATGGCCGCAAGGGAGACACATTTCAGATAAGGTTCCGAATAACCGGATGTTTCAAAATTACCGGCCCAGGCCAATAAATGTCCCAGTTCAAAAAAAGGGAATAAAAGAACCGCTACGCCGGGAGGATATTTTATGACCTGCCGCTCATCCTGATTACGCACAAAACCCAGTTCTGGTTTCAGCCGGTCTAAATCATGTCGAATAAAAAGAGCAGGAAGGTATTCATAATATCCTCCTGCATCTGCTCCATTTAATTGGCCTTTCCAGTCATTGCCATTGGTTCCATTCCACCGGTAATTAACTACCAGGAGCAAGCAGACACTTAACAGAAAAAAAATAATTATTACGGACAATCTACGTAGCATCTATCTTTGTCTAAAATAATGTCTGTTCAGGGAAACCTAAAGAATAAGCACCTTACCTGATTGAATAGTTCTACCATCCATCAGAAGTTTGTAACAATAACAGCCACCATCCAATTGTTCTTTATACAAGAGTAACTGACCAGCTTTATCGGTTAAGTTAATCGTACGGACCAATTTTCCAAGCACATTATAAATCGTAAGTTGAGCCGACAAATAAGCGCTAAAGTTATTAAAGTCATAGGAAATGATCGATTGTTCTATAAAGGGATTGGGGTAAATACTCAATCGGATGGTTTCTGCGCTTGTGGAATTACAGGCCGTAAGTGCCGCGAAGGCATCGACTTTACCATATCCCCAGGTATAATTTGGCACCATTCCGGTATATGAATCTGTTATAGGGCAAGCCGTTATGGCATTTTTAACAGCCACTGCGTCGGCTGACGGGTATTTTTGCAAATACAAGGCTGCCACGCCCGCTACAACAGGGCTGGAAGCGGATGTTCCTCCTGCTCTCATGTATCTTCCTCCTTGTTCAACAAACGTCGGAGCAGCCGTATCATAAAATGCGACCACCTTTAAATCGGAAGATGCCAGCGTTATTGATCCTGGAGCTGCTATATCGGGCTTTAGCCTTCCGTCACGGGTAGGACCAATGCTCGAATTAAGTTGAATTTGTCCCGGCACCATATTAGGAACCGGACCTACACGAATATCCTGAACATCTACATACGTTATCTTATTGGTATAATTTCCTACCGTTATCACCTTATCTAAACATTGAAAACTGCTTAACAACGTTTGAAGAGTGTCCGGCATTTTGTAATGGATCATGGAAGGAAATGTTTGGAGGGTCGGCAAACCGGTACTCATTAATTCAAAATTCCACAAGTCGAATTTTCCCTCCCCGGTCAACATGAGTCTCCAGTTATAATCGGATATAGCAGAATCAGGAATGACATTAAACGTAATGTCGTAAGAGCCACCTTGTGCGATCGTATGAGATTCCACCACAGCTATCCGGTTGCCTGAAGAATTGTAAAGGGTATCTTTCCGGATGATGCCTTTGTTATCACTTACACTTATAAATTTTGTATTTCCTCTGAATAAAAAACCCGGTTTGTTTTTGTCCGCACCAATAGCCATTTTCGCATTTTTAAAGTTCAGGGTATCTGCCCAGATTTCTATCAGGCTATCGGTGGTAAATTGAAACCAAGTAAAAGTTGTATCGGATGCAGAGAGGTTGTAACCCAGATGAAAATATTCCCCCCCCGCATTACCGGCAGAAGCCACCATTGCTCTGCCATTTTGTGCTGTCAGCATATTATTGATGAGCTGGGCCTGTAAATCCAGGCCATCGTGTGAACCATAATAATCTCCGAGGCTTAAATTGATGACGCAAGGTTCTCCCAAAGATTCTGCTTTGCTGTATATATAATCCACCGCATCCGTAACAACAGTTGGAGAGCTGGCGTTGAAATTCAACGCGACTACGACCAGGTCCGCAGCAGGCGCGACACCCCTGTATTTATGTCCCGGGGAATAACTGCCGTTTCCGGCTGCAATACCGCTCGTGTTTGTTCCATGATTAATATCGGACACATTTGCACTGAGACCAGCCTGTCCCGCATCAATTTCCGCATTGTCCCACTCTTGCCCATAAGCATATTTAACAGGCGTATTACCTGCAGTTGGAGCATTTTGATCCCACAGAAATTTCACCCTTGTTTTACCTGTCAGGCTATCCTGGAAATCTGGATTGGTATAATCAATACCCGTATCAATGATACCCATTACAACTCCCGAACCATCATATCCCCTGGTCAGAGGAGGTTGTCCAAAATAAACCGGATTTACATTGGCCTTGATCCGCATGCTATCACTCATCACACGTAAATGCGGAGTACGGGCTTCTATCCGTTTTACATAATTTTTGTTAGAGAGCAAGGAAACATATTTTAATGGAATGTCCACTATAGAGATGTCACCGGCAGCATACCTGAATCCTCCACCTAACTTACTTAGGTCCGTTCTTAACTGGTCCGGATTTCCCTTCACCAGGACACGAATTGTTTTGTTTTGCAGACCTTCTTTTTGACTTTTTTTGGCCAAAAGGAAATTCATTTTAGTAAAGTCCTGGGCTAAAACGTTGAATGCTGTTCCTATAATTGCAAAAAACAGGTATAATCGTTTCATTAATTGATAAAAAGAATTTTCGCAACACGCGTTTCCGAACCGTCCGAACTGGTGCAGAACACCAGGTAAACTCCCGTATGAGCTCTTTCTCCGGAAAAATTAGTTCCGTCCCAGATAGCTTGCCCACCCAATGCAATCGTTTTATAGATAAGCGTTCCGGTAATGTCCGTGATTCTTACATCGGCGTTGGTAGCCAAATTCTTAATTGCTATTACGCCCGTATAATCATGTTTTACCGGGTTAGGATAAGCATATACATTTCCAAAATCAACGCCTCCATCAGTTGCAGTACTCTTAAAAGAAACAATCCCATTTGGTGTTCCGAAAAAAACCTCTCCGGTACTGCCGTTTATTGTAATCGTGCTTATTATGTTCGAAAGAAGTGGACTGTTTTGAGCGGTAAAATGATAAATCTGTTGGGTACCATCCGCGGACATCAGAAACACTCCGGATGTCTGGGTTCCACACCATTTTCTGTTGGCACCGTCTACAGCAATGGCAGTTACCAGTTCAGCCTGAAACAATAACTGCGTATATCCGTTTTGCTGAACATATATAGGTTGGGCATCATAACTTCCTGCTCCACTGAAAATATTGGCCGGATTGTAGATTACAGCAATTCCATTATCCGTTCCGAGCCATATCGCTCCGTTTTTATCTTCTGCCATACAATCCACTAATGTCCCGGGTAAAGCGCCGTTTCCGGCAATGTTATTAATTATTTTTGTGTTGGATGAATTAGCTACATACTTTCCCTTGTTACTTACCCCATTATACACCAGAATAGAATTATTCCTGGTCATATTTAACCACTTTTGGTTCAAGCTTGTGACGATCAAAGAGCCAACCGTATTTTTATTCGCTCCTAAAGCTGTGAAATCAATGCCCTGCCATGTTCCGTTCGCACTTTTTACGGAAAGCAAACTATTGGTCAATGTATTGCCAACCCATAAATTGCCCAATGTATCATAAGCAATGCCGGCAGCAAAAATTTGTCTGTCCGCATTCGGGCCAGTCTGAGGTACTGCCTGCTGAATTTGCAAAGAACTGTTGGTTGAGTTATATACTTTTACCATCGAATTATTGTTAAATTCCAAAACTCCATTAAGTTGAGAACTTGCAAAAGCATGATTGGCATTATTCGGATCAATAGCTATACAGACCAAATCTTTCAACGTATCCATATCCCCTCCAGGCTGAACACCTGAAATAGTGGACCAGCTGTTGTTTTGAAAGATGGAAACTCCATCCGAATTATAAGACTCGCCGACCCATTCCAGGCCAACCCCTCCCGGTACCGACCAAATAATCCCTTTTGAATATGCCATGTTAAAAACATTCTTTGTCCGGGGCCCGTTCGGAACAAGAGTTTCAGCAGTAGAGTTGGGGAATGCTTTGACAAGACCGTAATTACGGTCTGCAATCCAGGCAGAGTTGTCACTGTTTACTATTCCATCGGCTGGAGCCGCTGCCGCATTGTCAAATCCATAAATATTGTAATTGGAACCTGTCCGTACTTCATTAACATCAAATTTGTTTACTGAATATTCACCTATCGCAACAAGAAAATTGTTATTCACCCGTAAACGTTTAAAATTATCTGCCTTAATGGTTTCAGACGGACTCCAGCTCTCTCCGTCAAATTTATACACCTGATCTGAAAACCAACCTCCTCCTGCACTTAAATTTTTAGAATAATTGGCATACATTTTTGAATTAAAGTAAGTCAGAGTATTAAAGACCTGACCAGCTCCATGCGGCAAAGTAGGAGAAGTCTTGGATCTTTCACGTGTCTGCAAGGTCCAATTACTAAAGTCGGCCAGATTAATACTATTCAATGGAGCTGTGTATATTCCCTCATCGGTCGCAGCAAATAAGGAAACTCCATCTGTGTTCACATCCCTTACGTTTAAAGAAGTTCCACCCGGACCGATGTAATAGGTATCTTTTGTTTCGTGTCTGTTTACATCTACTACTACAATACCAAAGCTACAGGCAATGTATGCATAAGGTGATATGAAAAAAATATTATTGATCGTCTTTCCGGTATTACTTGATATTTGAATATCCGGTAAATTAGTCACTACACCATTTTGGACAATATCTATATTCGCATCCGAATAGGCAATAACTAAGGTATTAGTCAGCGGATCAAAATTAATGACAGTTGCTGCAACATCTGAAAAACCATTAATTTTTGACATCAGCGAAAAGGAATTGTCGGATAGATTATAAGAAAATAAGCCTCCCTGGGTCGCACAATATATTTTCCCGTTTCCTTCCGCCAGGGCAAGGCCTTGTTTATAGGCAAAATGAGATCTCCATTCCCCGATGGATGTTACCTGAGCTACAAGGAAAAAATTTATACCCAACGAAAAAAAGAAAAGAAGAAGTTGCCTTTTGAGTTTTAAGAATTCCATAGGATATGGGGATCTACCAAAATCTGCCCGTTTATTAACTGAAAAAGACCATTTTTATTGTGTCTGGTAATCTCAGAAAGGACTTGTGAAAGTTGTTGTGTCTTTTCTCACCATAGGACGTATACTCAAAACCGGAACCGTAGACATATTGATCAGCTGTTGCGCAGTGGTGCCAATAAAAAATTCTTTCAGATTGACTTCTGCTTTGGTCATGATCATAATCAAATCTGCATCAATTTCTTTTGCATAATTGACGACCAGTTCTGCAATGTTTTTTCCTCGTACGGTTTTATTCCCGCAAGCGATTCCTTTTTCCTGTATAAAACGTTTTACCTGGTTAGAGTAAGACAGTAATTTGTTTTCATAAACTTCCTGGCCTTTATGGAGCACGGAAAGTACCTGTACTTTGGCGCCAAAATATTTTGCAAACTCAATCGCCTTTCCGACTTTCTCACGGGTTTCTTTGGTCAGATCAAGTGGTAATAAAATCGTTTTACAGCCATCCCGGTGAACTTTCCCTTTTATAGTAATGACGGGCGAAGAAGATTCCCGAACCATCCGGAAGGAATTTTGCCCAAGGATTGCTTTTGAAGAAATGGTAGAATTCAAGCCGACAAAAACAAGCAGGGGTTCCAGGCGATCGATTGCTTTATTTATTTCAACAAATGGATTTCCTTCTTCCAAAATTGTTTTAATTTCTATGCTGGTTTTTTGTTGTGTCTCCTTTGCAAGTTGGTTCAATTTTTTCTCCGCTGCTTCTTTTTCTTCGCCTTTCTCGAATACGTGCATCAGGTATATTGTCGAGTTCGTAAAGCGGGCTAAATTATAGCTCTGACTTAAGGCAATTAAAGACTGCTCTTGAAAGTCTGTTGGAACAAGAATACTATTCTCCTTTGTAGACATAAAAAATTATTGGAAACAATTTGGCTGTAAAAATAAATCATTATTTCTGAGCAAATTGCAAAAGCTCAATTTATTTTTAACATTCAACGTTTAAAATCACCCATTCATCCAGAAATTGCCCAGCTTCGTTAAATTTTCAACAAAACGGCATAATTATTTGATAATCAAATATTTATGTATTGTTCCACGTGAAACATTTAGTTATGGCTTTATCTCTCGGTACATTTCCCGAAAATCCATATAAAATAACTCATTTATCGGTTTTTTATTACATACACCTGACTGGAAAATTCACTTCCATTTCTTATTGCTTTTAAATTTGATTTTAATCCGATCATTACCGCCGACAGATAATTGATCTTTCCCCTCTTATACCTCTCACTTAACATAGAAACATAAAATGAATCGAAGCGCATGGGCAAAATCCGTTCAATCTTCATACCATGCTTATCAAACAATTGACGTATATCCTTGGGAGTAAAATGATACAAATGCCGCGGAAGATCATAAGCCGCCCAAAATTTTTCATAGTATTTTGCATCAAAAGATGAGCGATTTGGAACAGCCACTATTACAATGCCCGTGGGCTTTAGAAGCTCTTTTAGTTGGATGATTCGTTCATTTAAAAAGGGTACGTGTTCCAGTACGTGCCACAAAGTAATCACATCAAATGATTTTTTCGTCATATTATCCAATTCTGTTTCTTCCCTTATGTCAAGCCCATAAGAATTCATAGCACTGGTTCTTGCATCCTGATCCGGTTCTATCCCAATACAACTAAAACCTGCTCTAGTACAGATATCCAGAAAGACTCCCGTACCCGATCCGATATCCAGTATAGATCTGGGATTTATTTTCGAAGGTCGCCCACACAAACGGACAATAGATTGTAATTTCTTGATCAAGGTATACTTTCTTACCAAATGATATAGGCTATTAACCAAACCCTTTCGGGTATCCGTATGCGATATATATTCTTCGGATTTATAATATTTCCCAAGCTCTTTAGGAAGTGGGCGGGGATTCGTAAACGCAAATCCGCAGGATTTGCAACGTACGATTTGAAAGTCCTCTCTACTTACTGTATAATCCTTACAGATTAAAAATGGCTCGAATAAACCGGCATTACAAACGGGGCAAAAGTCCAATGTTTCCATGGCGCAAAGTTAAGGGTAAGGATTAATAACACAAATAAATAATGAGGAGGAAAAAGGCGAATGTCGCATTCATAAACTCAGCTAAACCTTAGACAAGGATGCGCATAAACAAGGCCCGTTTTGAAGACATAACAGAATAGCTCTATAGAAAATTTTAACAGGACAAATGTACCCTATAAATTTGAGCCAAAAATTGCATTGACCTTGTGTCTATTTAATTTTGTTTCACGTGGAACAGTAATAAACAATATAAAATAAATAACCTTAAATACACATCATTATTGAATTACAGCCATAAATTTAATTGACCAAAGCGCAAATAATGGCTCTATAAAATAAACCAATTATTAAAAACCATGCCCAACCAATGCTCTCAACTTTCATTCAAAATAAAATGCATTTAAATTAATCTAGCTTCTACCTATTTAAGATACATCTGTACATTAATAGAAAAATATAATCATATACATCACTCACAAAATTTTAATGTTCCACGTGAAACAAATAGACCTCTGAACCCATTTTAAAAGTCAAAAGGCAAGACCGACACAAAAGTTCAGAAATTTTCATAGAATAGGAGAGGGATTAAGGGACAGGAGAAACCTGAACCCGACGGAATCTATACTTATCTGATAACTAGCTGATTAAATCAAAAACTCCAGTTGTTCTTGTCCAGGTCTTCGAGGCAGGCCTTTAGCAGGTCTATACTTGATCGGATATCTGCTTTACTGCAGCTTTCAATTACCTGATGTAGGTGTCTTGTAGGAATAGATACGGCTCCTGAAATAGATCCTCCGGGGGTCATGCGTTGAACTCCAGCTGTATCGGTCCCTCCTGCCGTAAGAATTTCTAACTGATGTTTTATTTTATGCCGGATAGCGGTCTTTTTCATATACGCTACCATTCTGTAATCACAAATAGTGGAAGAGTCCATCACTTTAATGGCAGCTCCTTCTCCTATCCTCGTACAATTTTCCTGATCCTTCGCACCGGGTACATCATATGCAATGGTAGTATCCAGTCCAAATCCAAAGTCCGGTTGTATATTCAATGTTGCAACCTGCGCTCCCCTCATTCCGACTTCTTCCTGTACGGTAAATACAGCATAAACATCGTAGGGTGTTTGTTTCAATTCTTTCAGGGCTTCAATTAAAATGAATACCGATACGCGGTTATCCAGGGATTTACAATTGACACATTCTCCAATTTCTATTAACTCACCTTTTCGGGTAACCGGATCACCTATACTGACAATTTTCTCTACTTCTTTTTTCTTCATCCCCAGGTCAATAAAATAATCCTGGATCTGAACGACTTTGTTCCGGTCCTCCGCGCTCATCATGTGGATGGGTTTACTTCCCATGACGCCGACCACATCTTTTTTCCCATGAACAACGACCCGCTGGGCCGTCAATGTTTTGGCATCAAAACCTCCTAAGGGAATAAAACGCAGAAAGCCTTCCTCATCGATATGATTAACCATAAAACCAATCTCGTCCATGTGTGCTGCAATCATCACCTTCTTGTTCTTCTTACCCTTTTTCACTGCGGTGATATTTCCCATGTTATCCACACTGACGGAATCAACATAAGGTTTTATTTCCAATAAAATCAATTCACGGATCCTTTGTTCATAACCGGATACACCTGGTGTCTCACAAATTTTCCGGAGAAGTTTCGTGTTTATCATGTTCTTGATCTTAGCTAATATAACTCAACTTTAACATATTCGTCCTTCCCCTTTCGTGCATGGGTATACTGGCAATATTGATGACGAGTTCGTCTGTCTTTACATATCCTCCTGCTTTCAAAAGGTCCTTTATATCTGAAATCGTTTGATCGGTGCTTTCATACCTGTTATAATAAAAGCCTTTCACTCCCCAGACCAGACTTAATGAAGTAAGTAGTGATTCATTATCCGTAAAAATATAGATATTCGCTTTGGGCCGGTGACTGGAAATTTTAAATGCCGTATAGCCGGAATTGGTCATGGAAACAATGGCACTCGCTCCTGCCTGTTTAGCTACCAGGCAGGCATTAAAACAGATGGAATCGGAAATAAACGTCTGCGTTTTTAAAACGGGAGGGTGTTCCCGGTAGTAGATAGCCCCAAGGTTTTCTACTTCGGCAACTATTTTCTTCATGTTTTCGATCACTTTCACAGGATATTTCCCCACCGATGTTTCTCCACTCAGCATCACTGCGTCGGCTCCATCCATCACCGCATTGGCCACGTCATTCACTTCCGCACGGGTCGGAGAAAAATTGCTGATCATGCTTTCCATCATTTGGGTGGCAATGATCACCGGTTTGGAAGCGTTAATACATTTATTCACCAGCATCTTCTGGATCATCGGAACCTGCTCCATCGGCAATTCAACTCCCAGGTCTCCCCGAGCCACCATAATGCCATCTGACATATCGATAATGTTATCGATTTCACCAATAGCTTCTGGTTTCTCAATTTTAGCAATCACCCGGGCACGTTTGTTTCTCTTTTTTATAATCTCCTTCAGGTCTACGATGTCTGTTACACTTCTAACAAAGGAAAGCCCGATCCATTCCACTTCGTTTTCCAGGGCAAAATCCAAATCCTGCAGGTCCTTCTCTGTTAAACAGGGGAGGGATATTTTTGTATTGGGCAGATTTACGCCCTTTTTAGAAGAAAGTGTTCCTCCATAAATAACCTTTGCTCTGACCTCGTCGGTACGATTGGTGGAAAGTACTTTCAGCAGTATCTTGCCATCATCGATCAGCACATTATCTCCAACCGCGACATCCTTCGGGAATTGTGGATAAGTAATGTAAATCCGTGTTTCATCTCCGATACATTTGTTTGTTGTTATGATGATTTCCTTGTCGACTAGCAAATTGATAGCATTGTTAAGCACTTCGCCAATGCGCAATTTGGGGCCCTGTAAATCGGCCAAAATACCAACATGCATCTGGAGTTTCTTATTAATATTCCGGATGGTCGTAATTGCGCTTTTAGCATCTTCATAGGAACCGTGTGAAAAATTAATACGGCAAATATTAACACCCGCTATAATCATAGCTTCCAGAATGTCGGGTGGGGTGGAGGCAGGCCCCATCGTCGCCACTATTTTTGTTTTGTTGATCATAGCAACAAAATTACATTAAAAAAGCAAGTTTTCTTTGGACTTTAATTTATTCGGATCTATTTCGAAAACCATGAGTACACCGGAAGTCTCTTTTACTGCTTTGAGCAGGAGAATTTTAGTTTCCGCGGTCACACTCCCTTTGATCAGGAGAAAAAAATCCGCAGCTTTTTGCTCCGGTAATAAAAGGCCCATGGTTCCTTTATTGGCTATTAAATAATACTCCAGGTAGTCTTGTTCATTTGCATAGTAAAAGGTTGCATGGGAAAGAGATTCTTTTTGCTTTTTGGTATCTATTTTCAGATCCTCTGTTTTAGCAAGCTCCAGATGAAGCGTATTATTCAAAGCCCAGCTTAACCGGTAATCTCTTTCGTGACAGGAAATCCCAAACAGAATAAAATTATAGTCGTATTCAATATCAAGAATAAGCTTAGCCAAGACCCGAAATTAATTAAAAAAGCAATGGAAGTTTCACCTTTAGTTCATACTATTGTTTTAGCTTTACTCATGTACTTTTATAACACGATTGACAATGAACAAAAAAAATTTAATAGTCTTTGTTTTTTTTGCCCTCACTCTTTTATCTTATGTATCCGTTTTTCCGCAAACGGCAACTGATCACCCGAAAGTGAACGAAGGTGCAATGGAGAAGGCAAGAGGTGCAAAATTACATAGGGAAGACAAAAATAGTAACAGCAAGGGAAAAACTCCGGCCAAAAAAGGAAACGGAACGATACCTTCGCAAGGGGCTAAAAAGCAATAGGTATTACTGCTTAGGGTCACCCATTCCAAAAACGAAGAATAGTCACTTCTTTATTCAAGGTTTCTTTCCCTTCCAGAACAAGACTGAAATGAGCGGCAAAATAGGGCGCCAGCATAGCGCCCTTTGTTCCCATGCCGTTGAACACAGTAATGGCAGGATGCTGCGGGTGAATTCCGATTAAAGGCCTTCTGTCCGAAACGGTGGGCCGGATCCCCGCTTCATGGGCGATAATCTGATAAGGAATTTTCAGGATGCGTTCCAGTTTTTCGCAAAGTTCGATTTTGCCTTTTTCCGTTGGCTGTTCGTTCAGATCCTCCCAATGATAAGTTGATCCCACTTTATAGAGGTTGTTTCCCAGGGGCAATAGGAAGACACCTTTGTTTATGACCTGATCCGGACACGGCCCCTCTACTTTTATGGTGAGAATTTCTCCCTTGCTGAGCTTAAACGGGAGCCATTGAAACCAGGGGTTTTCCGTCGCACGAAAACCCTCGCAAAAGATGATTTTTTTTGCCCGTATGCCCTTGTATTCTATCTGATCCGGTTGAATGAGAAGATCCGAATAGTTGAATTTTTCTTCTACCAGGATGTTCTGCTTCCTCAGAAATTCACGGTAAATGCTCAGCATTTTCTTTACATCAACATAGCCAGCCTTCCTGACATTTCCAGCTCCCAACGGGCTGTTCAGTGATTCCGGAAAAAAAACCTCTTCGATTGCTTCTGCCAGGTATTCTTTTAGTCCTTCTTCTTTAGCCTTTTTCAGCCAAAATATTTTTTCGTTTTCTTCTGAAAATAATTTTATTATTTCCTTCCTGAAAAAAAAGCGTTCGTTTAATTGTTGTTCCAATCGCTTGTAAAAAATTTCTGCAAAGGGCAGTAGCTCATCCACCCTCCAGCTTTTTGTTAAACGCTTAAATACAATGGGGTTGTACAGACCTGCCGAGACTTTGGAAGAAGCGGAGTAGTTCCAGTCATCTATCAGGACGATTTTTTTTTCCTGTTCGAGCAGGATCTGAGACATCACCGTTCCGGCAATTCCCTGGCCAACAATTATAAAATCAAGGGGAGACGATTTGCTGTGCATCAGTTGGATAAAGTTAATTAATTTAGGGCCGTTTGATTTTCCTTATATGAAGAATTCAAAACAGAAACTTACGATTGGACGCAGGGAAAAAGTTTCCTTCCCTGATCTTGGCATTCTGAATATCGATGCCAAGATTGATACAGGTGCTTACACAACGGCCCTTCACTGCCATGATATGGAAGTAAAGCAGGAAGGCGGTAAGACCCTGCTTTTTTTTAAGCTACTGGATCCTTCCCATCCCGAATACAACGAACAGCTACTTGTTTTTGAGGATTTTACCGAAAAGAATATTAGAAACTCTTTCGGAGATCTGGAAAGGCGTTATATTATTAAAACCCGCATTCAAATGGGACGTAAAATCGTAAAAACATCAATATCTTTAACTAACCGGGATAGTATGCGTTTCCCGGTTCTGATAGGACGGAAATTATTAAAAAAAAGGTTCCTAGTGGATGTAGAGGAAACGTATATCCTGAATAAAATTTAACTGTCAATGAAAATTGTTCTCTTATCACGTAATACCAAACTATACTCTACCAAACGCCTGATAGAAGCAGGTGAACAGCGTGGTCACGAAATGCTGGTACTGGATCATATGAAATGTGTTCTTGTCATTGAACAGGGACGTCCGCATATTTTTTACCAGGGGAAAGAAGTGGTTGGAGTTGGTTCTGTGATCCCGCGCATTGGCGCTTCCGCTACGTTCTATGGAGGTGCGGTGGTCCGGCAATTCGAAATGATGAAAATATTTACCGCGGTGGAATCACAAGCCCTTATGCGTTCCCGCGACAAACTACGCAGCCTGCAATTGCTGGCTCGCGCAGGACTGGGTATGCCTAAAACAGCTTTCGCCTATAGTTCCAAAGACCTGGACAATATTATCAACCAGGTGGGAGGAGCACCCGTTGTGATCAAGTTGCTGGAAGGCACTCAGGGCATAGGGGTTATTCTGGCGGAAACACATAAAGTCGCATCTTCCGTCATTGAAGGTTTTCTAAGCCTGGAAGCAAATATATTGGTACAGGAATTTATCAAAGAAGCCAAAGGTGCTGACATCCGAGCATTTATTGTTGACGGACAGATTGTGGGCGCCATGAAGCGCCAGGGAAGCGAGGGGGAGTTTCGTTCCAACCTTCACCGCGGTGGAAAAGCATCGCTTATTAAACTCTCAGCGGAAGAAAAAGCAACAGCCATCAAAGCGGCGAAAAAACTTGGTCTTGGCATTGCGGGTGTTGATATGTTGCAATCTTCCCGCGGCCCCTTAATTATGGAAGTGAACTCTTCCCCCGGACTCGAAGGTATTGAAGGCGCTACCGGCGTTGATATCGCCGGAAAAATTATTGAATATGTAGAAAGGAACGAATTTCAGTAATATGCACCGGGAGATTATAATTAATGGAACGGCTGTTTTACCCGGAGAAAACAAACAAGTTGTTTTCAGCAAGTACGAACTTCCCAGTCAAAGTGTTATTGAAACTCCTGCGTACGTTTTTCGCTCTATCCATGAAGGCCCGACTATTTTATTGAGCTCGGGAATGCATGGGGAAGAAATTAATGGGATAGAAACCCTGCGCCAGTTGATAAAACACGAAAGTATACAAAAACCCCTTCGCGGAACGATTATCGCGATACCCGTGTTCAATATTGTATCCTTTATTTTCAGCCAGCGCGACCTGCCCGACGGTCGCGATCTCAACCGGTGCTTCCCCGGAACAAAAACCGGATCATTGGGCAGCCGGATAGCTCACGACATTATGCACAATATTTTACCCCTGATCGATTTTGGTGTGGATTTTCATACGGGGGGTGCCCGGATAAATAATTATCCGCAACTGCGCTGTGTATTTGATGAACCCAAAAATATTGAACTCGCCAAATTATTCGCTCCTCCTTTTATTATCAATTCCCCTTACCGCGATGGTTCGTTTCGGATGGAGGCCTCCAAATTCGGTAAAAGCATTTTGGTTTTCGAGGCGGGGGAGTCTCTTCGATTCAGCAATACAGCCATTGATGAAGGGCTTCAAGGCTGCCTTCGCTTATTAAAAAACCTCCACATGATAGCCATAGACCTGCCGCATCCCCATACGATTATTATCGGCAAGGACAAATGGCTACGGGCTTCAGAGGCCGGTATGTTCCGGACCCACAAGAAATTCGGAGCCTTTTTTGAAAAAGAGGAAGTGATCGGAACCATCAGCGATCCCTACAATAAAAATGAATGTAAGCTCATTGCCCCGGACAATGGCTTCATTATCGGCATCAACAACAAACCGGTCGTGCATGTAGGGGAGGCATTATTGCACATAGGAATTGAGAAATGAATTGCAGAACAGTAAAAGAGATGGTTTATACTATCTTTGTACATTATTAAGCGGCCATGAAAAACAGGCTTATATTAATTCTTATCTTTTTACTTCCACTCTTTTCAAGGGGGTTTGCCCAAAAACAACTAACCAAGAAGGGTATAGACAAGGATGATTGTCTGGCCCTCGTTGGCTATTTTAGTAATTCATCACTGGTGAGAAATATAACCGTTCACCTGTTTATGGGTTCTACCCTCATTGATTCCGCTAAAACAAACAGCACAAAAGATTTTGGTTTTATTTTGAAACGGAATAAGCGTTATTCCCTGCACATTGCTTCTCCGGGTTATTATTCCCGGTTACTGATCGTTAATACGGATTTACCGGATAATGTTACTTCCGATCCGCTCTTTATTTTTGAATTTGATCTGTTGTTTATTAAAGAAATGAAGGGAGTAGATGATTTTTACCTCGACTTTCCGATTGCCACTATTTCCTATGATCAAAAATCAAAAAATTTCACGTTCAGTCGCAAGTATACGGAATCCATGCAGAACGAGGTAAGAAAAGCGGAGATCGATTTCAAAATACATAAATCCGGTAAACAAAAAAGCACCCATTAGCCTCATTTCTTCAGCGGTAAGCAGGAATACTTGGTCCGGATCAGTTCAGGATTCTGGTATTCATACAGCAGAAGGTCTTTGGTAAGGCTTATCAGTTTGAACCGGTATTTTTCTTTTGAATCAGCTATTTCAATGGTCACGTTTGTTTTGGGTTTATCAAAGCTCCACTTCCCTGTCTTCGTTACTCCTTCCATAATCAGGAACGCAGTGCCGTCCAACAGAAAAGTAACTCCGTCGTTCTTTTGTTTTTCATCCGGCTTATTGACCGTACTGAATTCTTCCAGGGAGGAAAGTTTCCAGGCCCTGCAAAGCAGGGAATCTTTTTGCTGAGCAAAAGAAAACAGGGAAGGGATCAGAAACAGGATCAGAAACAGAAGAAGTTTTTTCATGCAAGTATTTTTAGAAACGCGACAAGTATAGGTCCTCTTTTTTTTTCATTTCCTTTTTTCTTACGCTGTTTTTGTCCGAATATCCTAACAAGTGCAATACACCATGTACCATGACCCTCCTCAGTTCCTCTTCAAAGGGCAAGCCCAATTGAACCGCATTGTCTTTTACCCGGTCAACACTTATAAATAAGTCGCCGGAAATAATTTTTGCTTTGCGCTGCCCGCTTTTTTGTTGTGAATAATCAAATGTCACGATATCTGTATAATAATCATGTTCCAAATATTCCCGGTTAATTTCCAACAGGTAATGGTCATTGCAAAAGACATAACAAATCGTTCCTGGCTGCTGCTGTTCC
>JABDFG010000020.1 GCA_013286655.1 Bacteroidota bacterium | reverse complement strand
AATAAACTTTAAAAAAATCAAAATGAAAAAGCTGAAATTTGAAAAAAAACTAACTCTTAAAAAAGAGACTGTAACAACATTAAACAACGCACAACAAAAATCTGTCAAAGGTGGTCTGTCACACAAATGTCTTACCAGTTTGGATGGGGCTTATTCTTGTGATAACACTTGCGGAGTTCCCAATGCATGCTATACTGGAGACGGGTATACCTGTATTAATACCAATTAATACATAAATTTCTCTAAATTACCAGAAAAAAGCAGAGCTAATAACTCTGCTTTTTTTATACTATTAGGGATATGAGTTCAACCCCAAATAATCTCTAAAAAACAGCATTTATTTTGCTGCTATCAGCAAAGTATATATATTTGCAGCCCCAATCATTATTTTGGGAGCATAGCTCAGCTGGTTTAGAGCATCTGCCTTACAAGCAGAGGGTCCTTGGTTCGAATCCATGTGCTCCCACAACAAAAAAGCCCTTAATTTTTGAAATTAAGGGCTTTTTTCATGGTTTGGAAAATCTGAGTCAGGTTTCTGAGTCAGGTATTTACTTTTTCTTCTTCTTTACCGACTTTTTTTTCTTCTCTTTTTTGTTTTCACCTTCTTCATTTTCGACTGCAGGCTGAACCGATTTATCATCAAATATTTTACCCAACGCCTTGAAATGCTCATGAAGCACCTCCATCATTCTTGCCTCGGCATAGTAATGTTTCATGATTGTATCAAGCCTCTGTTTTGTTGCAGCCGGAGCATCTTTTCCTAAAAGAACAACCATTTCCGTAACATAGGTTTTTCGTAAATGTTTGAAATTTTTCACATCGCCGGTATTGAGCATCTTATAAAAGTGAGTAAATGCATCTGAAACAATTCGCATAAGCTGTTTTCTCGTGCAGGTTTCTTCAGGAGCTAAAATAAACTCGTCCAGCCCTCTTTTTTCGTGGTAGCCCATTTCGATAAGCAATTCCTTAAAATCCGGGTTTATCGAAACTTTCTTTACCTCATATTCCTCCTCAGAAATATTTCCACTGTTGGCCCTGTTTATTTTAAAATGGTTAACGTCGATATAGCTCATGTCTCCATCAAAAGCATGAACGATACGATATGGCACCATTTCATCTGAGCTACCTCCTCACCTCTTCCGCCGGTAAACAGACCAAGCTTAAAAGCATTGATCATCCAGGTTCTGAATAGAGACCTTTTTTTCCCATTCTTTTCATAAAAACTGCCATTTTCATTTGTAATAAGTCTCAACATCCCATAAAATTCCTGCATCGTCACCTAAGAATTCAAATACTTTCACCTATGAGCAACGCATTAACATTCCAATAGACATGCTTGAGTTCCGGTTTGGAGCCGTTGCATTTAGGCACCTGATCCCGCAGATAAATACAGAACAGGAATTTGAAATGGAGAATGCTGAAATGCGTCCGGAATTCAATGTTCTTAAACCTTATTTTTCAAAAATCCTGAAAACTAAAAAGGTGAAAGTTGATGTCTTAGCTCGCTTTCAAATGGGGTGCCGGTAATTCATTCAGCCACTTCACATGACATAGGGAAAATCAACAGAGATATAATTGACAGCGTTAAATTTCAGTTCGTTACCAAAGGCATTATTGGGAAAACGCCTTTTGGAGAGGAAAACATGCTTGATATTAAACAAATGCAGGCAAATGAACAAAACAATCCTCTTTACGGCTCCGAAAATGAATTACTGGACGACATTTTAAAAAATAAGAACGTAAAACATTACCGGCAACTGGTCTATCTTTCAAAAAAACATGAAAGCAAAATCCTGAAATTGCGGTTTGTTTTAACTCCTTTTTCTTTTGTCTTTCTGCTCAGCGGTAAACAGCAATTTCACATAGTTTGGGAGACCCTTGATACCGAAGAAGCAACATTTATCTGGCACATTGACAAGAAAATTGCATCCCTGAAAGCCAAATTAAAACAAATAGATGCTGACCTTGGGACAATAAGGGCAAAAGGCCGGCAGCAATACATGGAAATACAGACTGGTAATTTCAGCCGAATTGTTCATGATTATTCTGAGGATCGAAAAGGTTTTATAATTTGGAAAGATATGTTGGAAGAGCAATTGATTTAATTCTACCCAAAAATGTCGCAAATATTTCCTAAATATGCGACATAATTCTCCAATAATTTAATATAACTAATTGATATTTAAATATTTAAAATAATAATAATTGCGTGCAGGGCTCGCTGAATTTCCCTTTACTTTTGTCACAAATATTTGCATTTTTGTGACAATTATATAGAATAAATAGCTATTCAAATAATAGACAATAAATACACTTATTGTCTTAATTTTGATTTTAATTCTTATATTTACACACGCATTAAACAAAAAAATTGGCCGGAGTATTCGACATATCAGTATTAAAAAGAGAGTTTTCTGGCAAGAACAGCTTTAACCGGAAGGACCTCCTTTCCTTTTTTAAAAAATCTGATCCGGATATAAACAAAGGAACATTTGGTTGGAGAATATATCATTTGAAACAGCAAGGTCTTTTAAGGGCCATCGGACGAGGCGTGTACTCACTTTCGAATAAAGTCCTCTTTCATCCTCCGGATGAAAAGGAATTAGAAAAAATACATAAACAGATAACAGCGAACTATCCGTATTTAAAAGTATGCATGTGGAATACCCGATGGATGAATGATTTTATGGTCCACCAGAGCGGGCGTTTCCTTATTATCATTGAAGTAGAAAAAGACGCGGCAGAATCGGTCTTTTATTATCTAAGAGACAAGGGGTATAATAATGCTTTTTTGCAGCCGGATGAAAATGTAATGCGCCAATATGTATACCAGTACCCTGAAACGCTTATTGTTCAGCGCCTGCTGACTAAGTCTCCTCTGCAACAGCTAAATAAAATGATAGTTCCGAAACTGGAAAAGATATTGGTAGATATCTTTTGCGAGCAATTCATTTTTAGCGGATTCACAGGAGAACTAAAGAATATTTTTAATACTGCATTTGAAAAATATGATATTAATTTTTCTACCTTACTAACCTATGCCTGGCGCAGAGGTAAAAAGAAGGAAATTATTGAATTCATGAAAGCTAATACAACAATTCCCGGCAACATACTGAAATGATTCAGGAAGAAACCTATACAGCTGAGTGGATTAACTCAATACGGGCAAATCATGCAAAAGCTGACCCGGGCATAATTGAGAAAGTTATTTATGCTTTATCACTGGTTGAGCAGCTTTCGATTGCAAAACTGGATTTTGTTTTCAAAGGCGGGACATGTCTCTTTTTGCTGTTGCCAGAACCCCGGCGGTTTTCAGTTGATGTGGATATCGTTACCCTTGAAAGCCGGAAAAAAATTGAAAGCATTTTAAACGAAATAATTACCAAGGGCATTTTTACAAAATGGTCGCTTGACGATAACAGAAGTTACAAACCGGGGATTCCAAAGGCGCATTATCATTTATTTTTCTTTTCAAAAACCGAAGGCAAAGAAAAGGACATTATGCTCGATGTCCTTTACGAGAAGCATAGTTACCCTGAGCTGATTGATGGAAAAATTCAATCTGCCTGGTTAAAAACAAATAGTATCGCCACATTGGTAAAAATACCGAGCATTGATTCTATAACAGGAGATAAACTGACAGCATTTGCTCCAGAAACCATTGGTATATTGTATGGCCGGAAAAAAGAAATGGAAATAGTCAAACAGCTTTTTGATATAGGGACATTATTTGATTTAGTTCGTAAGGTAGAAACCATTAAAAAGGCATTTGACAGAATTGCCAGCCAGGAAATGGGATACAGAGCTGAAAAGAAGATCACCATTGAAAAGGTGTTGGATGATACCATTTCAACAGCACAAATTATTGCTTTAAGAGGCAGTCATCCCCATGATGCAGGCAAAACAAAATTTCCGGAAATAGCACAAGGCCTGGAGGAGATTAAATCCTATATTTTCACCGCCCCCTTCCGCATTGATGAGGCAATAACAGCATCTGCAAAAGCAGCGTATCTTGCTGCTATTATAAAAACAGATAGCAGGGAATTATTGAAATTCGATACCTCCATAAATCTTGGAGAATATTCGATTTCCAATCCGGAGCACAACAAACTGAACAAATTGAAGAATACACCAGGAGGTTCTCTTTTTTATTGGCACCATACTTTAAAGCTGCTAAAACTTCATTGAAAAAGAACCCTCAGAGTCAGGTTCCTGAGTCAGGTTTTTGAGTCAGGTATTGCTCAGAAATGTCAAAAAATGAACAGTTTTGTATGCGAAATTTCGCAAATTTTGAAGGTTTAGCAGGTGGTGGCAAGGTTCGAATCCATGTGCTCCCACGGTTAAAACAAAAGCCCTTCATAAGAAGGGCTTTTGTTTCTTCAGAAGACCTTGAAAGCTTACCCTAACAACTTGCATCTCATTGAATTTTGTTTAATTTCGCAATGTGTTTAGCAAAATGGTCAAAAACAAGTTTATAGCCGGGTTATTACCCTTGTTTTTTTGCGGAAGCGTGCTGGCTCATGGATTATTTGACAGCATACCATCTGTTGGGCTGGCAGCGGGGGGTCTCACATTTTATGGCGATGTCGGTAAAAATAATAACATCAGCTCTTTGGGCAGTATCCGAACGGGGTATTCTATTTTCGCTGAAGAAGAATTAAACAAAATGCTCAGTTTGTCCTTAACAGGACTTTTTGGAACACTTTCCAACGTTGAAACTGCCCAAACAAGCAGTCTGAATTTTGAGACGAAAGTTATACAGGCCGATCTAAGCATTATTCTGCATACGGAAAATTTATTTCCAAGATCAAGAGTCACCCCTTTTGTCGGAGCAGGATTTGGCATTCTTTCCTTTAATCCTTACGGAGATTTGTACGATAATAATGGAGAAAAATATTATTACTGGTCAGACGGCAGTATCCGTAACCAGACTCAAACAAATCAAAACTCTGGCTCAGCCAAAATTTTAGTTCTTAACTATAATTTCAACACCCCTCTGGATCCCTCCCATTCTTATTTACACCAAGCACTTATTATCCCACTAACAATTGGATTTAATTTCAATATTGTTGACGATTTTAGTGCAAAACTGGGGGCCACTTATTTTTATACTTCCAGTGATTATCTGGACAATGTCAAGGCCAATGGCAATAGCGACTCTTATTTATACACCTACGTGTCCTTCACTTATAAATTGAATTTCTTAAAAAGAGCTAAAGAAAGACCGGACGACAGGCGCTACGATAATGTAAATTTTAGTCAATTTGACGCCGACTTTCCTGCTCCCGACCCCAGGAAGAAATAATTCGGAGATTCCTCCAGTGCAGCGAAAAAATTAATTCCTCAAATCACTTCTCCTACAACAAAAGTACTTCCGCCTACAAAAACAAGATCAGCCTTACCGGCTCTTGACTGTGCCGCTTTGAATGCTTCTTTTACCGACTTGAACGCCATTCCTTTCAACCCCGCTACCCGGGCTTGTTCCATTAATACCAGTTGATCAAGCCCTCTTGGAATAGCCGGCTTGCAGAAATAATACGTTGCCTTTGGAGGCAACAATTGTAAAATTTTTGTAATGTCTTTATCATTCACCATGCCCAGAACAATGTGTAAGTCTTTGTGAGGAGTTAATTTAATCTGTCTCAGGACTTCTTTAATGCCTGCTTCATTATGACCCGTATCGGCAATGCTCAGAGGTTTTTTAGACAACACTTGCCAGCGACCGGAGAGACCGGTTTGAGCAATCACATTTTTTATTCCAAAATCCATTTGTTCATCTGTAATGGCGTCCCCAAAACGATTAAGCACATCAATCGCCATGAACACCGTTGAAATATTTTTCAACTGATAATATCCCGGTAATTCGCAGTAAAGCTTTTTCCGGAACAGTTTTGATTGCCGGTATACATTGGCAGACAAAAACAATTTTCCTCCTTGAGATACCTGTCCCAGCTCTTTAAGCCGGTAGTATTTATCAGCAAAATAAATGGGAGACTTGCATTCCTCCGCCTTATTGAGAAATACCTGTCGGACTTCCTTTTGCGTTTCTCCAATGACTACCGGTATTCCGGGTTTAATAATTCCCGCCTTTTCGGCCGCAATTTCCGGAAGTGTTGAACCCAGTAAATTCTGGTGGTCATAGCTGATATTAGTAATAACCGACAGTAATGGCCTGATGACATTTGTTGAATCCAACCTTCCACCTAGCCCTACTTCAATGACGGCGATATCCACCCCTTGTTTGGAAAAATAATCGAATGCCAGACCAACCGTCATCTCAAAGAAAGAAGGTTGTATCCGTTCAAAATTCTTTTTGTGAGCAGTGACAAAATCGCTCACAAATTTTCGTTCGATCATTTTGCCGTTGATCTTTATCCGTTCACGAAAATCCTTCAAATGCGGGGATGTATACAATCCAACTTTATAGCCTGCACTTTGCAATACCGCAGCAATCATATGAGAAGTAGAACCTTTCCCATTTGTTCCAGCCACATGTATTGTCTTGAATTTATTCTGAGGATTATTCAGCAAATCGCAAATAGCGATTGTATTATCCAGATTAGCCTTGTAAGCTGCGCTGCCAATGCGGTGAAACATCGGCAACTGGCTGTACAGGTAATCCAATGTTTGCTGATAGTCTGTCATTCTAAGGGAAACTAATCCAACCTGAATACAAATGTGTAGGTGCCTTTCTGTTCATGAATGCCATCCGGGCTGGCATTGAATTTAGCAGTTTTAGCAGCCTGGCGGGCCAGGGTATATAAATAGGCACTTGTTGTAGTTGAACCACGTTGACCCGGATTCGCATCAATTACCTTACCCGTTTCATCCACTATAATTTCTACCACCACCGTTCCTTCTTCCTGAGAATTATCAAGCAATTGAGGTCTTTGTAATAATTTTCTTCCCTTCAGAGAATAACCGTTCCCGTTTCCCGGCCCGGTCTTATTACCGATTCCGGTTCCATCCCCTTTACCCTTTCCCGATCCATCTCCATCCGCAGCTTTACCATTACCATCCGCATTGGTCGAGTTTCCACTCGAATTTTTCAGCTTATCCTTTACATTCGCAATCAAACTCATTAACTCCTGGCTCGGCTGCGGATCCTGTTGTGTAGCAGTCTTCGGTTCCGTCTTTTCTTCTTTCTTTTTATTTTTTTTCTTGTGATCCTTTACAGTAAGCAGGGGTTCTTCTGTTTTACTTGCAAATACATCCTCTTCAGCCCCATTGGTATTACTTTTTGTTTTCACGGCACTCGTTAATTGGGGGTTTCCCATTCCTTCAGTTCCATCCAAACCTCCGCCGCCTTCAAAATCAATTTCTACATCCTGTATTTTACTGGGAGGATAAGGAGGGATTGGAGTTTTAATAAGGAAAAAAATTAAAAAAAACAGTATCAACGCAAAAACGAAAAGCGATGACACGAAGGTAAGGATACGATCTTTCGGATTTTCAATGGCTTCCATGAATTATTGCTTTGTCGGAGACTTAGTCTTAAGCACCATCTTCACGCCCAGCTTATCACCAATTTGCAGAATATCTACCAGATCCTGTACTGATAATGAATTGTCCATTTTCAAAACAACTGTTTTTTCACCTGTTTTATTAACTTCCAATGTAACGGCTTGTTCCAGCGCAGTAAAAGGCATTTGCAAACCATTAACAGCAAATATCCCGTTTTTACCCGCTTCGATTACAACCTTGGGTTTGTTTTGAATGGAGGTTCCGTGTTTAGTACTTGGCAGAGTTAGTTTAATAATATTAGGATTGACCATCGTAGATACGATCAAAAAGAACAACAGTAAAAAGAACATAATGTCATTCAGTGATTCGGTACTTACTTCCGCACCTTCCTTATGCCTGCGTCTTAAATTCATTAAAAAATCTATTTAGACGGTTCATTTAAAATATCAAAAAATTGCATGGAGCTGTTTTCCATCCGGTTCATGATCCTTTCAATTACGATGTTGAGGATATGGTAACTGGCAAAGGCAAAAATACCGACTATCAATCCACCCGCACTGGTGATCATCTTCTGATATAATCCAGCAGAAATGGTGTCAATTTTAATATCTCCCCCTGCAAGTGAGATATCATAAAATATTTTCACAACACCTATAATGGTTCCCACAAAACCAAACATGGGAGCAATACGACCAATAATACTGAGTATGATCATATTCTTCTCTATCTTATATACTTCCGCTTTCCCCACTCCTTCCATGGCTTCTTTAATCTCCGAAACAGGTTTTCCCAGACGGCTCAACCCTTTTCCTACAATAGCAGCCTCTGGTGAGGCATTACTCCTGCAGAAAGTCCGGGCAGCCTCCAGATTCCCGGACACTATAAAATCCTTGATAGTCAGCATAAAATTCTTATCATGACGCGAAGCCTTTTTAAGGGCTATGATACGATCAATCAAAGCATAAATGGCCAGAAAAAGCAAAATACCAATCGGTATCATAATATACCCACCCTTCATAACCAGATCGAAAAGAGAAAGTGAATTCTCGATTTGCGGAGATAACTGTTCAGGGGGTAGTGCATTTGGAGCTGAAGCAGCGGATTTATGTAGTGTATCAACTACCGTGGCACCGGTAGACCCGGTTATCTGCAATAGGACAGAACTTAGCATAGTTTAAGAGATTAATTAACCTTGCTAATTTAACTTGAACGTAAGATGGATTATTGCATCGAAGGTTGAACTTATAAACAGGACCCTGTTAACCTTCGTCCTTCCAGAGGAAAATTTAACTCTCAAAATGAAACACTTACCTAAAATTTTAGCCGGAATGCAACCATTCCGCTTCGAACTGCATCTATAAAGCAGGATCATACAAATTTTAAATTGGGCAACAGCAAACTGAAGAAATAAATAACAATAAACACTCATCAAATGAAAAAAGTAAAATTTGAAAACAAGCTTCGTTTGAATAAAGAAACGATAGCAAGACTAAATTATTCACAGATGAATGATTTAATAGGAGGATCGCAAAAAACTATAGAGCCAATCTTTACTATAAATTTAGGTGGCCCCGTAACTGTTTTTCACCCAACATCAACGGTATTTGAAACGCGCAATTGTTTCCATCAAACTTCTACTTTGCAAGGAGGTACGATTGCCTATCCAACTACAACAGTAGAAACATGGGGGCATATGACAAAATACCATAGATAAATCATTCTCAAAAAATTAACCAGAAGCAGGACAATAAAGCCCTGCTCTCATAGCATCTACGAAATGAAAACAACAACAAAATTACTGGCACTAGCATTTATCGGGATCTCCTTATTTCTTTTCAATTCCTGCAGGAAAGAAAAGACACCCTGCGAAACTAATGCTACAGTGAGAAAAACAATATGTGGTTATTATATGTATGCCCTCGATGGAAATAAAGGGGGGATATTTGCAGATTCAATTTATTCAATAAATAAATTTGGTATTAAGCTGTATGATGGAGAGCGCGTCGAAATAAACTACACCCCCGTTCCTTTAGGAATAGCTTGTCCTATGGTTACTGATCTCTGTGGGGGACTAGGCGGATGTCAACCCACTCTTAATAATGTTTCAGCCTGCTCCTGTAATGAGCGACGACTTCCGGTCATTGTGCCGCTATCCAGGAAGTAGTAAATCCTCCCAAATCGGCTGATGAAGATCAACTGATTTGGGGTATATTAGCAATGCGTATAGTCTATTACCAGAAGGAATATTGACAGAACAGGAAATACTTAAAGGTTGCATCAAGGGAGAACAATTCGCCCAAAAGTTGCTGTATGATCGGCATTTAAAAAAAATGTTTGGCGTTTGCCTGCGCTATGCAAAAAATCAAATGGAAGCCGAAGATTTTTTACAGGAAGGCTTTATACGTGTATTCAAAAACATAAAACAATACAACGGAAGTGGTTCATTGGAAGGCTGGATAAGACGCGTGGTGATTAACGTTTGTCTTGAAATTATCCGAAAAGAAAAGACAATGTTGTTTATCAATCGGGAGGAGTATCAGACCGATTATACCGATAATCCAATAACAGAGTACTATGACACCGAGTATCTTTTAAAAGCAATACAAAGTTTAAGCGAAGGATACCGGACCGTCTTCAATTTGTACGCCATTGAGGGATATTCGCATAAAGAAATTGCGGGCTTGCTTGAAATATCAGAAGGCACATCTAAATCTCAATTGGCACGGGCCAGGCAATTATTGCAATCCAAATTAACCATGCATTCATCCATTAAAATGAACTTTCATGTCCAATCGTAATTTCGACAACTCGTTTAAGGATGCTTTTGAGAACTTTGAGGTTCAACCCAAAGGGGATATCTGGGCTGGGGTGAAAAAAGAACTGGACGAAGGCAATAGCAAAAGAAAAAGGTTTTTCTGGCTCTTTTTTTCCGGAACCTCCGCAATTGTGATTATAGGATTACTAACTTCTTTATTATTTATTGAGAAAAGTAAAAACAAAATTTCCACTTTTGCCCAGGCGACCCCGGTTCAAAAAATTTCTGCTCTCACTTCTGCTGCCGTGATTCAGGAAGTTCCAGGTCTTACAGGTATTTTAAAAAACAAGGTAAAAAGTCACTCAACTCCCACATCCACCGTAATTCAAGATGAGAAAACCTCCATTTCCGAACAATTCGCACAAAATAATGAGCCTGAAAAAGAAAATGCCTCTGATGCAAAACAAAACGTAGTGCCTGCTGAAAATTCGGAGCAGCCTGTTCAGGCTTCCACGCCCGGCGAATTGACCGCTGCTGTTATTTTTAGCAATTCTACTGCAACGATCGCCATTCCGTTAATCACCGTTAAAAATCCGGCCATTTCTACCCAAAATGATTCCTTAAAAATTGTTTTCCCTCAACCGGTTTACCCGGCAAAAACAGATCAGGAAAAAAAACACTGGACGATTGGTCTGTTGTTTTCTCCTGAGTACTTAAATCCAAAATTCTCATCCTCGAACGAATTTTACCAAACACAGGCAGCCGTTTTTAATAGTTCCAAATCACCCATGTTCAGTTATAGTAACGGTTTTAGCGTGGGCTATGCTTTCAATTCACATTTCAGCATCTCGAGTGGATTGTTATACGAAAGGCTTGCCGTTCGCTCCAATTCTGTTTTGATTACAGAAGACTCCTCTGCAACTTCGAAAAATACACTTTCCACCTACTCTTTATCAAATTCCTCAACAAATTCAAGCCTACCTTCGCCTCCAAACGGAACATTCGGCCCGGCCATAGTGGCGAACACGAATGTGAGTAGTCTTTATTTACAAACCACTCCATCCAACCTGAAAGTATACCAGGTTAATTATGAATCGCAACTGGTTATGGAGTATATTAAAATTCCTTTGCTCGCCCAGTACAGATATCAATGGAAAAAAATTGGTTTTGCCTTTGAGCTTGGTCTTGAAAACAATATTTTATTGAATAGCACCACAAAAGTATACGTACACCATGGAGGATACGAACAGAATCTATACGAAACGAATGATTCGGGCACATTGAAAAAATATTATTGTTCGGCATATTCCAGTTTCACTTTATATTATTATTTGGGACAGGACTATTATCTTTCTGCGGGTCCTTCTTTCAGCTATTCGCTCGGTTCGATTAGTAATAATACTATAAAAGACCAAGCGGCTATTCCGGGATTTCAATTAGAGCTATTCCGTTCTTTTTAAAATCATCCTGCCCAGCCTTCTCTGTCCAAACTCCTGTACTGAATGGCTTCCGCCAAGTGATACGTTTCAATAGTAGAAGAACCATCCAGATCCGCAATAGTACGGGCAACTTTTAAGATACGGTCATACGCCCGGGCCGATAATCCCAGCTTTTCCATCGCAGTCTGCAAAAGCCTTCTGCCAGCTTCGGCTATGTTGCAATAGCTTTTCAACATCTTCGCGTTCATTTGCGCATTGCAATAAATTTCTTTTGCGCCTATAAACCGGTTGTGTTGTCTCTCTCTGGCCAAAACAACACGTGCGCGGATTACTTCACTTTTTTCAGAAATTAGTTCCCCCGAAAGTTCTGTAAATGATACGGGGCTGACCTCAACATGTAAGTCAATCCGATCAAGGAGGGGCCCGGATATTTTATTCAAATATTTTTGTACGACACCTGGTGCACAAATGCATTCCCTCTTCGGATGATTATAATAGCCGCAGGGACAGGGATTCATGGAAGCCACCAACATAAAGTTTGCAGGATACATAACAGAAAATTTTGCGCGGGATACATTTATCACCCTATCTTCCAGTGGCTGTCGCATTACTTCTAATACATTTCTTTGAAATTCAGGTAATTCATCCAAAAACAGAACCCCATTATGAGCCAGGGATATTTCCCCCGGCTGAGGAAAAGAACCGCCTCCGACAAGGGCGGTATGTGAAATGGTATGATGAGGACAGCGAAATGGTCTTGTTTTAACTAAACCTTCTTTTTGGTTCGTCTTGCCGGCAACGGAATGTATTTTAGTAGTTTCCAATGCTTCATTCATCGTTAAAGGAGGCAATATCGTTGGTATACGCTTGGCCAGCATTGTCTTACCCGAGCCGGGAGGTCCTATAAGAATTACATTATGCCCTCCCGCAGCTGCAATTTCAAGTGATCTTTTAATATTTTCCTGCCCTTTAACGTCTGAAAAATCCGACTCTCCCATTCCCTGATAGGAATAAAATGTTTCCTTTCTATCAATGATTGTACAGTTCAATTTCGTTTTTTCGTTAAAAAAATCAATCAGTTGTTTGACATTTTCTATTCCATACACCAGCAAGTCACTAACAATTGCAGCTTCCGGGGCATTTTGCCCGGGCACTATAATTCCTTTAAATCCTTCTTCCCTGGCATTGAGCGCAATTGGCAACACCCCCTTTATGGCCTGTAATCCTCCGTCAAGTGATAACTCCCCCATCAATAAATAATCACCCAGTTTATCTGTTTTTAGATGTCCGCTTGCGGCGAGTATTCCCGTAGCGATCGGGAGATCATATGCCGAACCTTCCTTGCGAATATCAGCAGGAGCCATGTTCACAATAATCCGCTTGCCAGGTATTCTGAAATTCAAATTTTTCAAAGCCGCATCAATCCTTTGCTGGCTTTCCCTTACAGCACTATCCGGTAAACCGACAATAAAAAAATTGACTCCCTGGGAAATATTTACTTCTATCGTTACCGTTGTAGCATTTATCCCCTGGACTGCACTGCCATATGTCTTAATAAGCATAGCGCAAGATGGCTGTAATTCAGACACCTAAATCAGGTACAAAGACGTAGAGCGTCCTTGGAGTTATCAATCGATATTCAATTCGATATAGTGTATGAGCGCATGAATAACCTTAATGTGAATTTCCTGCGCACGATCTGCATAACTGGAATAAGGAGCCCGTATCTCTACATCGCACAAGGAGGCCATTTTTCCTCCATCTTTCCCTGTCAGACCGACCACCATCATCCCTTTTGTTTTTGCGGAATTGATAGCATTGATTACGTTCGCTGAATTCCCACTTGAACTGATCGCCAGCAATATGTCCCCTTTACTTCCAAGTGCTTCCAGATACCGGGAAAAGACTTTATCGTATCCGTAATCATTTCCGACACAGGAAATATGCGAAGGATCAGAAATAGAGACGGCTGCCAAAGCCTTTCGGTCATCCCGGAAACGACCACTCAGTTCTTCCGCAAAATGCATAGCATCACACATTGAACCTCCGTTGCCGCAGGAAATCACCTTGCATCCTTCCCGAAGCGCCTTTACCATCAGTACACCTGCTTTAGCAATAAGTTGGAAATTTTTACCGTCACTGATAAATTTGTTGAGCACATCCTGTGCCTCGAAAAAATTTTGTTTGATTGGGTCGTTCATCGATTTAAAAATAGGTTCAAAAATATGTCAAAGCTACGTGAATTTGAAATACGGTAAAGTATTTCTATTTTTATGTAAACTAGCGCTTGTTCAAATTATGAACAGCCTCTCAAACCAACCTAAATGAAAAAACTTCTATTAGCTTCTATTCTTTGCGCCGGGATGGGGATCACTTGCATGATTGCTCAGGATAATACAACTGACAAGAAGGATGTCATTGAAACAAACTGCTATTTGAAATGGGCACAAAAATTTGAAGAAAGAGGCGCCATGGATGTGGAAGATGGCACCTATACCGATGTAATCCTTACTTTCCGGAATGGTAGCAGCGCTTCTTGTTTCAATGGGAAAGCAGATGTAAAGAACAACATGGTGACGGCCATGTACTTAAAGCTGGAAGACGGCACCTTTGAACAAGTGAAACGAAAATGGAAGTACGAAATAAAAGATGTTACCATCCAGAATGGCATATCGAAAACCCTCATTACCATTGATGATGAACTCATCAATGTGATGTTTGTAAAAAAGATAAAACCTAAGAAAAAAGGATACGAAAAAGCTCCGGATCCCAATAACTTTAACTAGACTTGCTTTGCGCGAGCAAAGCTTAGTCTAGTTTATGCCCGAAGGGCGCTAACTAGTACCTACTCTTTAGCAAGCTGAGTCTAGTTTACTCACTCGTTTTGCATATTTCCGGTGTTCATGAATGCTTCGCATTTATGCCCGAAGGGCGCTAACTAGACTCAGCAGGAAGATAGCGTTTCACCAAATTTATAAGGTATTCGAAATTGATTGGCTTAGTTATATAATCCACCGCACCCAATTTTTTAGAAGAGGCTATTACGTCAGCTTTATCAAGCGAAGAAATAATAATGATGGGAATTTTATTCAGGTAAAAATTATTTAACAAACTTAACAGACCCAGACCGGAAAAACCAGGCATCATGACATCGCAGATAATCAAGTCGGGCTTATGCTTTTCCAAAGCATCCATAGCCTGCAGGCCATTTTCCGCCGAAATAACGCCCATACTGTTCGATTCCAAACATTGAGCAATTGCTTTTAGAAGCAATTTATCATCATCAACAACTAATACTTGCATAACCTATTATTTAATATTCAACAGTATCATCAATTACATCCAACAAGGTTTTTTTAATCGCCCAAAGTGCTTTCTCATTTTTTATAACATACTCCAGAGCACCTTGTTTAACACAGTTAAGTGCAGTTTCCATATTTTCCTGAGCAGAGATTATAATAATATTAGATGATGGATAAGCAAGAAGTATTTTTTTCAAAATCTGTATGCCGTTCCAGGCATACTCAAATTCCGAGTCCAGATAGTAATCAAGAATGACAGCCACCGGGTTCAAATACATTTCATGCAAGCAGGCTTCTCCCGTACTGAATAGCTTTACTTCCAGGTGAGGAATTTCTTTTGTAAAAAACTCACTCATCACCTTTGAATACAGAGGATCATCGTCCACTATAAAAACAAGTTTTTTTTCTGAAGTTTCCATGATTTCCCGTTTTTATGAATTCGTCAGTGCAAAAACATTCGTTTAACGAGCACAATCAGCAGAATGACCAGCGCAATTCCGCCAATTATCTGCATCAAAAGCTTATAGGTCTTTACTTGTCTTTTAACTGCAATGGAATCGATAGCATTTCTGATGACCGATTGAATTTTCAATAATACCGTTTCATTTTTTAATACGTAATCATACGCCCCATATTTCATTGTTTCAAGCGCCACTTCAACCTTTTCGTGACCCGACAACATAATTACTTCAATTTCCGGATTTGTTTCTTTTATTTTTTGCAATACCTGCACTCCATTCATAGCATCGGGGTAATTTGCATTTAACAAATAATCGAGAACGACAATCGTCGGATTTTGATGGAGATTGTTTAAACATTCCTCCCCGGTAGGAAAAGACCTTATTTTAATAGTATACTTCAGTCTATGCTGCAAATGATACTCCAGAGACTTTAAAAAAAGCTTGTCATCATCCACCAGAAAAATCACAACATCTCTTAAAGTTTTCATGCTTTTTTTTCTAAGTTACAATCTATATTACACTAACCTCTGAATTTTTCGATGAACACTGGAAAGTGAAGTACGAATTAATTAGATAGCCCCAATAGGCTCGAAATTTTTAAAAGTAACTTATCAAAATCAATCGGTTTAACGATAATATCATCTGCTTTCAAATCAAGCCTCGAAGAGATTGTCTTCGCTTTGTCAAGTGAAGATATCAAAATCACAGGAACAGAGTCCTTGGCCATATTCCTGATGGTATCTAACAGCGTAAATCCAGAGAGACCGGGCATCATAATATCACTTATTATTAAGTCAAAATTTTTACCGGCATTGAATATTTCCAATGCCTTAATCCCATCTGTTACCGTTACCGTTTGATAACCCGCCCTGGTAAGACAGAGGTATAAAGCATTCAACATGATTTCATCGTCGTCCACAACCATTATCTTCATGCCCAATGCCGATTTGTTAACCATTAAACCTGTAAGAACGAACGGCAAAATATACTAACATAAACCAGGGCGCCGATTATTACGGCAATAAGTATACCCAGTAAACGCATTTTGCGTTTGTATTCTTTCATATCTTGCTTCAGCACTAAATTATAGATGACATTTTTGATTGCGTTCTGCACACGCAAAAACATCTTATCATTCTTAACAATGTAGTCGAATGCACCATGTTTCATAGTATCTACAGCTATATCAATATGATCCTGAGCTGAAAACATAATAACGGTAATCTCGGGATTCGTTTTTTTGATCTGGATCAGGACTTTGATTCCGTCCATCGCATCAGGGTAATTCCCGTTCAACATATAATCCAACAGTACAATATCAGGTTTTTGATGAATGGAATTCAGGCATTCCTCCCCGGTGTAAAATGTTCGTATCGTATAATTGTTAAAAAACTGACGGATATACAGTTCCATGGTTTTGAGAAACATTTTATCATCATCCACGAGGAATATCAGTTTATCTTTTTTAGGTTCCATAAAAGCCTTTTTAAGTTAAGTAGCTCGTTTGACAATTTAACGCTTGGAGATAAGCAGAAATGAAAGATTTCGGTCAACGGGTCACATTTATCGGCAAACGTAATCAAATCAGGGTGGAAACATTCCTTGTTTTTCATAAATTCTAAATCTACATTTGAAAACTCAATAAATACGAAGCTTCTTAAACATGAGTAATTTCTTTCTTCTAAAATGGATCCGCGATGTATCAATCGCCAAGAAATTGTACTTTATGTTAGGGATAATGGCCCTGTTAATTGCGTTTGAATTACTTATGCTGGTATTTACCATGCATACGCTTTCTTCCACAAGAACACTGGTTGGGGCGGAAGGACTCTGGTCAAAAGCACAAAAGAATGCTTCTTATTATTTGCAAAAATACGGCCTCGGAAAAAACGAAAACGATTATCTGGAATACCTGCATTCGCTGAAAGTTCCCTTAGGCGATTCCAAGGCCCGGCATGAACTTCTGAAACAGAATCCCGATTTAAGCACGGTACGGCAGGGATTTATCGAAGGTCGCATTCACAAAGACGATATTGAAGGAACTATAAAATTACTCAGAAGATTTTCCGGTATATCTTATATCAGCAAAGCAATTGTTTACTGGACAGAAGGCGATTCTTTAATGACACAATTACAGGATGTTGGTTTTAAACTTCATCAACAGGTACTTTCTTTAACTGAATCCAGGGAGAATATTAACGCAACGCTGGATAAAGTTGACCTTCTGAACCGACAATTAACGGTTGTCGAAGATCGGTTTTCCTATACGCTGGGAGAAGGCTCCAGGTGGCTTGAAAAACTGATCTTGAAACTACTATTTATCATTGCGTTAACAGTAGAATTCACGGGTTTATTTCTCACCATTTCAGTAAGCGTTGGAATTTCCAAAGGTATTAATGAGGTCATGCGTGTTTCTGCCAAAGTTGCAAAAGCCGATTTTAGCGACCGGGCAAAAAAGTATTCGGAAGATGAAATCGGAATTTTGGCCGCCTCATTCAATACGATGATCAACAGTCTGGAACGGATGCTGGCAGAACAAAAAGAAGCAGAAGAAAAATTGAAAGCAGCCAAAGACGCTTTTGAAAAACAGGCAAAAGATCTCGCCCGTTCCAATGCAGACCTGGAGCAATTCGCCTATATTTCATCTCACGATTTGCAGGAACCACTTCGTACCATTGTAAGTTACTTGCAACTGTTAGAGAAACGATTTAAAAACAAATTTGACAAGGAAGCAGATGAGTTTATTAACTTTGCGGTCGACGGGGCAAAAAGAATGCATATTCTTATTAATGACCTGTTGACTTATTCACGTATAGGGACTAATACGAAGGTTTTTGATAACGTTGATTGCACGAAAGTCATGACGATTGTTTTGAACAACCTGGATAATACGATACGTGAATGTAAAGCTCAGGTGATTTTAGAAAATCCGATGCCCGTTATTATGGCGGATCAGTCGCAAATAATTCAGTTATTTCAAAATTTGATTGAAAATGCCATAAAATACAGGCGCAATGATGAAGCTCCTGAAATTAAAGTTTCCGCTCATAAGACAAGAGGAAACTGGACATTTTCGGTTAGTGACAATGGCATTGGAATAGCCAAAGAATATTCTGAGCGCATATTTGTTATTTTTCAAAGACTTCATACCCGGGAAAAGTACGCTGGCACCGGAATAGGTCTTGCGCTCTGTAAAAAAATAGTAGAGCGCCATGGAGGCAGAATATGGGTTGAACCTGGAAAATCCGGGTCCATTTTTTATTTTACAATACCCGCAAAATTATCATAAACCAACCAACCGGATGTGAATAGTTCCATTCGGTAATCAAGCGTTAAAAAAAAACAAATGAAATGTATAATAGTTGACGACGACGAAATGTCAAGGCTGGCTTTAACAAAGCTGGTTGGACAGGTTAACTCCCTTTCACTTGTTAAAGTATGCTCTGGTTCAGTGGAAGCTTTGAATTTTTTAAATGCTGAAAAAGTTGATCTGGTATTGCTGGACATAGAGATGCCGGAAATGACGGGTTTGGAATTTATTAAAAATTTGAAAAAACCACCACTTATAATTCTGGCTACTTCTAAAAAGAAATACGCACTTGAGTCCTATGAATATAATATCGTTGATTTCATTATTAAACCGGTGAGTATTGATCGTTTCGTTAAATCAATTACAAAGGCGAAAGAAATATTTGATAGTTCACAACAAACCATCAGCTCTTCCGGGATTGATTATGTTTTTATTAAAAGTCACTCCACTCTGGTAAAAATCGGCATCGACGAGATTGTATGGGTCGAAGCGCTGGGCGATTATATAACGATCAATACTTCTACCAAGAGACACATTATTCATACAACCATGAAAATAGTTGAAGGAAAACTCCCTGCGGATAAATTTATCAGGGTTCATCGTTCGTATATCGTATCTCTTGATAAGATTAATTCAATTGATGACACGGTAATAGTAATTGGCAGCAAACTCATTCCGGTCGGCGCCGTGTATAAGGAAAATCTGACGAAACGATTAAATCTTTTGTAAATTATTGTTTACCTGCAATAATTCTTTGTTCATCGAAAAAACCAACCGGTTCTGTTAACCAATCGTATATTGGAAAGCATAACCTTCAGAGAGCCTATATGAGCGATTCACCAGACAGATTGAAGCCCATTCACATTTTATTGGTGGAAGACAATCCCGGTGATGTAAGGCTTACACGGGAGGTTTTAAAAGAAGGAAAAATTTACAATACATTAAGTGTTGTAACAGATGGAGAAGAGGCTATTTCTTTTTTGAAAAAACAAGAAAAGTTCGCAAATGCTACTGTTCCCGACCTTATTTTGCTTGATCTCAATCTGCCGAAAAAGGACGGAAGAGAGGTTTTATTTGAAATTAAATCAGACCCGGACCTGATGACTATTCCGGTTATTGTATTGACCACTTCTGCCGCAGAACAGGATATTTTAAATATGTATGCGCATCATGCCAACTGTTATATTATGAAACCTGTTGATTTTAACCAGTTTACTAACATTATACGCTCCATTGAAAATTTTTGGCTAATGGTTGTCAAACTGCCAAATCACAGGAAGAGTTAAGCTTCTAAATACAGATGAAGAACATACAGGACTTTTCTCTTTACCTGAAGGAAAATCACCTTAGGGATTTGGCGATAGAAAATATTCGGATCGGCAGGCAATTGGGTTCTCCATTCCTGAAAGTTATTGCACATTTTTCAGAAGATCAGCTCCTTGAGAGGGAAATAGGCCATATGGAAAAAATGTTAACGTCCATGGGAGAGCGACAAGCGATAGCATACCTGAAAGAAAATTTAGAGCAATGGGAGCAAGACAAAACATCCGGCTTGTCAAAGGAAACTATTCATATATCCGATGTCATTCTTGGAAATGCTTCTCGGAAAAAAGCCTTGCTGAAATTTGTTCCGGTTTATACGAAGGACTTGAAAGAAGCAATGGGTATTGTTTGGGAAGTGATGGACTATTACATGAAGGTTGAAGACAAAGCACTGCAGCTTCTTTATGAAATTCGTAACAATGAGAAGAATGATTTTTTTCATAAACCCACAGAATTAAACGGATCTGACAAATTGGTGGAAATAACACAGGAATTGACCCGTTCAAATAAAGAATTAGAACAATTTGCTTATGTCGCTTCTCACGATTTGCAGGAACCCCTGAGAATGGTAACGAGCTACCTGCAATTGCTTGAAAAACGGTACAAGAATAAACTGGATAAGGATGCAGACGATTTTATTCATTATGCGGTTGATGGTGCAGCCCGAATGCGAAATCTGATCAATAGCCTTCTGGAATATTCGCGCGTAAGTAGAATAAAACCTTTTGAAAACATAGATGTTAACCTGCTCATAAATGAACTCATCATTCATGATCTGAAAGATCTCATTCAGGAAAGTACTCCCTTAATAACCTGTGATAAACTGCATATAATATATGGCGATTCTGTCCTGATTGGCCAGTTGTTCTTGAATTTAATAGGAAATGCGATTAAATTCAGGGGAGACATAAAACCGGAAATACACATCAGCAGTAAAAAAGAAGCAAATGCGACACTATATTGTATAAAAGACAACGGGATCGGAATTAAATCTGAATATTTTGAAAAAATTTTTGTTATTTTTCAACGACTCAACAGCAAAGAAAAATATCCCGGGACAGGTATTGGTTTAGCTATTTGCAAGAAGATAGTCGAACGGCATGGGGGGAAAATATGGATAGAATCTCAACCTGGAAAAGGTTCCTCTTTCTTTTTTACAATTAAAGACCCACTTAATCAATTGGAAACCGGCGCTAAATAAAAAACTCCATTGGAAGAAAAGTTTAATATATTAATGATCGAAGATAATCCGGCGGATGCCAGATTAATTGATATTTATTTAAGCGAAGCTTATGACGATAGCCTCTACACCTTTACAACAGCTTATAACTTAAAATTAGGGTTGGAATTTGCCGCTCAAAGGGACTTTGACGTTATCCTGGTTGACTTAACATTACCCGATAGCTTTGGCCTGGATACATTTAAAAAAATATTTGAAAAGACACCAGACACTCCGATCATTGTTCTCACAGGCGTTGAGGATGAAAATGTCGGGCTGAATGCCATGAAATTAGGAGCCCAGGATTTTCTCATCAAAGGAAAGGTAAAAGCAAAAGGGCTGAGGCGTTCCATCAATTATGGCATTGAACGCAATAAACTTCGGAAAGAGCTTTTCGAAAAAACAAAAAAACTCCAGGAAAAAACGGACGATCTGCTGAAAGAAAAACGGAAGCTTTCGGAAGCTCAGAAGCTTGCTCATATCGGAAGCTGGGAATGGAATATTGGCACCAATACGATTAGCTTATCTGACGAACTCCACGATATCTATGGCCTGAAGTCAGGAGAGTTCAATTCTACTTATGAATCATTCCTGGCTCAGGTGCACATAGAAGACAGGGATTTCACAAAGAACATAATTGAGGAATCCTATAAATTACAGGTTCCGTTTAATTTTTATCACCGGATTATACGTCCAAACAACGACACAAGGGTTATTCATGCAAGAGGCGAGGTTATCAAGGACGAGAAAGGAAATCCAACGATGATGCTCGGAACCGGCCAGGATGTTACGGAACGAATGAACGAAGAGGAATTGGATAAGCTCGCTACGGCTGCAACCAAATCTTTTAATTCAGTTATTATAGCAAATAGAGAGGGGGAAATCGAGTGGGTAAATGAAGGCTTTACTAAACTGAGCGGCTATACCTTAAAGGATATCAAGGCCATTGAGAAAAATCTTTTCGAAATAGTCGGAGAAACCAAAGTTCCGAAGGACGAAAGTTTCAACAAATCGGATTTTCATAAAAAAGCCGTTTCTTATGAAAGAAAAAATTACACAAAGAACGGTGAAAAATACTGGGTCATTACTACCCTTTCACCTGTTTTAGACAAAAATGGAGAAATTGCAAGAATCATAGCAATTGATACCGATATAACACTCCGGAAACAGATGGAAGAGGAACTTGTTATGGCAACCCAAATTGCCGAGCACTCTCTGATGAAAGGAAATAAGGCCTTGGAGGAACTGATGAAAGCTAAAAAGCAATTGGAGGAATCGATGAAAGTAAAAGAACAATTCCTTGCCAATATGAGCCATGAAATTCGGACTCCCATGAATGCAATCATTGGATTTACAGACCTTCTTATAAAAACAAAACTTTCGGCCGATCAGTATCAATATGTTGATGCTATTAAAACTTCCGGAAGAAACCTTATTGTAATTATTAATGATATCCTTGATTTTTCTAAAATTCAATCCGGCAAGATTACCTTCGAACAAATCGAATTCAACCTTTATAGTCTGATTGCCAAACATTCTGACTCGATGCTGTATAAAACAGGGCAAAAGGACATCAAAATTTCTTACGTTATAAGTAAAGAAGTTCCTGAACAGATAATGGGTGATCCTACACGGCTGAGCCAAATAATATTAAATCTTATTGGAAATGCCATCAAGTTTACCGAAAAAGGTGAAATTAAGATAACAGTAGATCTGGTGGCAGAAAATACCGATACATTGGAATTGAAATTTTCGATTGCTGATACGGGTATTGGAATTCCTAAAGACAAGCTGCAATATATATTTGAGGGTTTCACGCAGGCAAGTAATGAAACAACCAGAAAATACGGTGGCACCGGACTGGGATTGACGATTGTTAAACAATTGCTTGAATTACAGGGGGGATCTATACAGGTTGAAAGTACTGTTGGCGTTGGTTCAGTATTTATTTTTAATCTGACGTTCATAAAGAGCGGTCACGTCACGGAACAGAAAAAAGAGTTGCCGGTAAGTATGCCGGACATCTCACCCACTGAAGAATTGAGTATTTTATTGGTGGAGGACAATACACTGAATCAATTATTAGCTAAAAAGGTTATAACAAATTGGAAATGGAAGGTTGAAATCGCCGAGAACGGATTGATCGCGGTACAAAAGGTAAGAGACAATAATTATGACCTCGTATTGATGGATATTCAGCTTCCCGAGATGGATGGCTATGAAGCAACCGGGAAAATCAGAAAAACACTACCTCTTCCCAAATGTAATATTCCAATTATTGCAATGACAGCACATGCGATATCAGGAGAAGAAGAAAAATGTATTAAAGCCGGAATGAACGATTATATGTCCAAACCTTTTGAGGAACAGGTATTGTATAATAAAATTATTGCGGTTCATAAGAAAACCAACTATTTGAAAAATTAACCAAAATAACTATTTAAGGACATGGAAGCGACAAACAGCAATGTAACCGATCTTACTTATTTAAAGGAATTAGCCAAGGGGGATAATGCTTTTATAAAAGAAATGCTCGTTGTATTTATGGAACAAACCCCTGAAGCAATAGGCAACCTTGAAAAGTATTATGGGGATAAAAACTGGAAGATGCTTAGAGCAGTGGCTCATAAGATGAAACCATCTTTCACATTTGTCGGATTAAAAGAACTGACTCCGGTTATCAATTTAATAGAAGAATACGCCGAAAAGGAAATTCATTTCGATTTATTACCTGAAATGATTTCTAAAGTTAAAACGTTCTGCAACAAAGCTATGGTTGAATTAGAGGAACAGAAAAAAAGTTTTTAGTCGGCGTTAATTTCTGTTGGGAACATTAAGTCCCATTTCAATTGCTTTCTTATAGGATTTGGAAGGATCGGAAAATCCTGATTTTCTTTTGGGTTTCTCTTCCGTCCGAACGATCCAGAAAGCCATAAGGAGTATGAAACTTATGAAGAGTAAAACAATAATTAGCTTGACCGTCATACGTGCTTTTTTTAAACCAATTTATACTATTTGTTCTGCTAAACTACACGATCAGACGGCGCCCGGGTAATTATTTTCGATAAACATATTCAATTAATGGACAGAATACCCGAAAAAGCAGGTTAAAAACAAGATTAAAAAAACGCGTGTTTTTCAAGGATTTTGTGTCCCATCCGGCGGTCGGATTGAAATATTTACCCTCATTTTGATGAAGTTTAACTACACAAAAAGAAAGTTTACCGAAAAACCCGGTAGCTTTTTGATAGAATTATCAAATTCGTGCAACCATTATTATATCTGTTATTATATTGTTGAGTATATCTGTTTAAAGAGGCGGAATTTCTAAGATTTATACCAAATAAGAATCACCTATGGAAAACACCTTGTCGAAAAAAAATCTCAAAAAACTTAACGGAGAACAAAAACTAAATCCGCTGGATTATGTGGATAACAAATTGCTATTTGAGGTTTTATCCGAAGTTAAGAATGGAAATTTTTCAGTGAGAATGCCAATTGATCAGATAGGCCTTCCGGGTAAAATATGTGACACCCTGAACGATATCATTGAGATGAATGAAAAAATGATGCTGGAATTTACCAAAGCAGGTAGTACGATCGGCAAACAGGGGAAACTGACACAGCGATTTGAAATTCCAAATGCAAGAGGGGCCTGGAGAAGCGGTGTTGATTCATTAAACACATTGATCTCCGATCTTGTACATCCTACTATTGAAATCGCGAATGTGATCAGTTCGGTTGCAAAAGGTAACTTATCCGAACAAATGCCTTTGGAAATCGGAGGACAAATGCTGCAAGGAGAATTTCTCAGGATTGCAAGGGAGGTAAATGACATGGTGAAGCAGCTCAACTTGTTTTCCATGGAAGTAACCCGCGTAGCAAGAGAAGTAGGATCTGAAGGCAAACTGGGAGGACAGGCAAAAGTAAAAGAAGTGTCCGGTGTTTGGAAGGATCTGACAGACTCCGTGAATCTGATGGGAAGCAACCTTACCGCACAGGTGCGGAATATTGCTGAAGTAACAACAGCTGTGGCAAAAGGTGACCTGTCGAAAAAAATTACAGTGGACGTAAAAGGAGAAATCCTGGAATTAAAGAATACCATCAACACCATGGTGGATCAGTTGAACTCCTTTTCTTCCGAAGTAACCCGGGTGGCCCTGGAAGTAGGTACAGAAGGTAAATTAGGCGGACAAGCCCAGGTGAAGGGTGTGGCAGGTACCTGGAAAGATTTAACGGATTCTGTGAACCAAATGGCCAGCAATCTGACGGGCCAGGTGCGGAATATTGCTGAAGTTACGACCGCGGTTGCGAAAGGTGACTTATCAAAAAAAATAACAGTGGACGTTAAGGGTGAAATCCTTGAATTAAAAGACACCATTAATACCATGGTGGATCAGCTCAACTCCTTCGGTTCGGAAGTAACACGTGTAGCACTGGAAGTAGGTACGGAAGGAAAACTGGGAGGACAGGCGCAGGTAAAAGGAGTTGCGGGTACCTGGAAAGATTTAACAGATTCCGTGAACCAAATGGCAAGTAACCTGACTGGGCAGGTACGTAATATTGCAGAGGTGACAACGGCTGTAGCCAACGGGGATTTATCAAGAAAAATTACGGTCGACGTAAAAGGAGAAATTCTGGAGTTGAAAAATACGATCAATACCATGGTGGATCAGCTGAACTCCTTCGGTTCGGAAGTAACCCGTGTGGCACGTGAAGTGGGTTCGGAAGGAAAATTAGGAGGGCAGGCAACGGTGAAAGGTGTAGGCGGTGTCTGGAAAGATTTAACGGACTCTGTAAATCAGATGGCCAGTAACCTGACAGCTCAGGTACGTAATATTGCAGAAGTAACTACAGCGGTGGCCAATGGAGACTTATCTAAAAAAATTACGGTGGATGTAGAAGGTGAGATTCTGGAACTTAAAAAGACCATTAACACACTGGTCGACCAGTTGAACTCTTTCTCTTCTGAGGTAACCCGTGTAGCACTGGAAGTAGGTACGGAAGGTAAACTGGGCGGACAGGCAAAAGTGAAAGGCGTAGGTGGTGCCTGGAAGGATTTAACAGATTCTGTGAATCAGATGGCAAGCAATCTCACCTCACAGGTCCGGAATATTGCCGAGGTAACCACTGCCGTGGCCAAAGGTGACTTATCCCGGAAAATTACAGTAGACGTTAAAGGTGAAATTCTGGAATTAAAAGACACCATCAATACCATGGTTGACCAGCTGAACTCCTTTGGTTCAGAGGTAACTCGTGTAGCAAGAGAAGTAGGTTCCGAAGGCAAACTCGGTGGTCAGGCCCAGGTAAAAGGTGTGGCCGGAACCTGGAAAGATTTAACAGATTCCGTGAACCAGATGGCCGGTAACCTCACCGCTCAGGTGCGTAATGTGGCGGAAGTAACAACAGCTGTGGCAAGAGGAGACTTATCCCGTAAAATTACAGTGGATGTCAAGGGCGAAATTCTGGAGCTGAAAAATACGATCAATACCATGGTGGATCAGCTGAACTCTTTCGGTTCAGAAGTAACCCGTGTGGCACGTGAAGTGGGCTCCGAAGGCCAGTTAGGTGGCCAGGCAGACGTACCAGGTGTGGGAGGTACCTGGAAAGACTTAACGGAGTCGGTTAACAAAATGGCAAGTAACCTGACTGGACAGGTCCGGAACATTGCAGAGGTAACGACCTCCGTGGCAAATGGTGATTTATCAAGAAAAATTGAGGTGGACGTAAAGGGCGAGATCCTGGAGTTAAAAAATACGATCAACACCATGGTCGATCAGCTAAGAGGATTCGTTTCCGAGGTAACCCGTGTGGCACGTGAGGTTGGTACCGAAGGAAAACTGGGCGGGCAGGCAAATGTACCTGGGGTGGCGGGAACCTGGAAAGACTTAACGGATTCCGTGAACCAGATGGCAAGTAACCTTACCTCACAGGTCCGTAACATCGCAGATGTTGCGATTGCTGTCGCAAACGGGGACATGTCTAAAAAAATTACGGTGGACGTTCGTGGAGAAATCCTCCAGTTAAAAGAGACGCTGAATACGATGGTGGATCAGCTTCGGGCCTTCGCTTCGGAAGTAACACGCGTAGCCCGTGAGGTGGGTACCGACGGAAAACTGGGTGGACAGGCATTTGTACCTGGAGTAGCCGGAACCTGGAAAGATTTGACCGATTCCGTGAATCAGATGACAGGTAACCTCACATCGCAGGTACGTAATATTGCAGAAGTAACAAAAGCTGTAGCAGGCGGTGACTTATCGAAAAAAGTGACCATTGACGTAAAAGGTGAAATTCTTGATCTGAAGAATACCATTAATACAATGGTGGATCAGCTCAATTCTTTTGCATCAGAAGTAACACGGGTAGCCCGCGAAGTAGGGACGGAAGGAATTCTTGGAGGACAATCGGAGGTACGTGGTGTTGCCGGAACATGGAAGGATTTGACAGACTCTGTTAATATGATGGCTTCTAATCTTACCAGCCAGGTGCGGGGTATTGCCAAGGTGGTAACCTCCGTGGCCACTGGTAACCTGAAGCAGAAATTATCCATCAATGCAAAAGGAGAAGTGGCCCAGTTAACAGAAACAATTAATGAAATGATCGATACCCTCGCTTTGTTTGCCGATCAGGTAACCACAGTTGCCCGTGAGGTGGGTGTGGATGGAAAACTGGGGGGGCAAGCCAATGTACCGGGAACCTCCGGGATCTGGAAAAACTTAACAGAAAATGTGAACCAGCTGGCGGAAAATTTAACTACTCAGGTGAGGGCGATCTCCGAAGTAGCTTCCGCGGTTACAAAAGGAGATTTGACACGATCGATCAGTGTGGATGCGAAGGGAGAAGTGGAAGCTTTGAAGGATACGATTAATCAGATGATCTCCAACTTAAAACAGACAACTCTGCGCAATCAGGAACAAGACTGGTTAAAATCAAATCTTGCCAAATTTACCCAGATGCTTCAGGGGCAGAAGGATCTGAATACCGTTACAAAAAGAATTCTCTCGGAGCTCGCCCAGGTTGTGTCCATAAATTTTGGAGCATTTTATATCTTTCAGGACGATTCCAAGTTAAAATTATTTACTTCTTATGCATATAAAGGTGAAAAATCCATATCATCGGAATTCACTCTTGGGGAAGGTTTGGTTGGACAATGTGCATTGGAAAAAGAACGCATCCTCATAACTGCTCCTACAGATTATGTGAAAATCAGTTCAAGTTTAGGAGAAGCGAGGCCTACTAATCTAATCGTTCTTCCAGTACTGTTTGAAACAAAGGTAAAAGCCGTAATTGAACTTGCTTCTTTTGCACAATTCAGCGAAACACATATTGACTTTTTGGAACAACTGACGGAAAGTATCGGTATCGTATTGAATACGATTGAAACCAACACCAAAACACAAGAGTTACTTGCCCAGTCTCAGTCACTTGCAGGTGAGTTGAAAATACAGCAGGATGAATTACGCAGAACGAATGAGGAACTGGAGGACAAAGCCCTCCTGCTGGTGAAACAAAAGGATGAACTGGAGCAAAAAAATAAGGAAATTGAAGATGCAAGTAAATCCCTCGAAGAAAAAGCGGAGCAATTAACACTTACTTCCAAATACAAATCCGAGTTTCTTGCGAACATGTCCCATGAATTGAGAACCCCCCTCAATAGTCTCTTAATTCTGGCCCAGCAATTATTCGAAAATCACGAGGGTAACCTTACGGAAAAGCAAATTGGTTTTGCCAAAACGATTCACTCTTGCGGAGACGACCTGATACAATTGATCAATGATATTCTGGATTTGTCTAAAATTGAATCTGGTTTCATTTCTACCGATTTTGTTCCTATTCGGTTCTCCGAGATATCCTCCTTTGTTGAATCTACATTTAAACACATATCGGAAGCCAAAAACCTGAAGTTCATCATTGATTTGGAAAAAAACATTCCCGAAAAAATCGAAACAGATATTCAACGCTTGAACCAGATCTTAAAAAATTTATTATCCAATGCCTTTAAATTTACCGAAAAAGGTGAGGTGAAACTCAAAATTTACAAAGCACAAAAAAACTGGAAAACAAAGAATGTAAATCTCGATTCAGCCAAAACCGTCATTGCATTTGCGATCAGCGATACAGGTATTGGAATCTCCAAGGATAAACAAAGTATTATTTTCGAGGCTTTTCAGCAGGCAGAAGGTTCTACCAGCCGGAAGTATGGAGGAACCGGCCTTGGCTTATCCATCAGCCGGGGTCTCGCCGACTTGTTGGGGGGATCCATCGAATTAGAAAGCCAGTTAGAACAAGGAAGTATGTTTACCTTGTTTTTACCACTCGACTACGTACCTGCAAGTAATCGGATGGAAAAAAATATCGGAAAAGACAAAAACCTTGCTGAGCCGGAAACAGCAACTATTTCTAACCTTTCGGTCACCGCAACGGGAGAAATAAAAGATCTGCATTTTATAAATGAGATGATCAATGAAACAGGCGATGACAGAATAAATGTCCTTGCCAATGACAAGACCCTTTTAATTGTGGAGGATGATGTGCGCTTTTCCAAGATTATGATTGACAAAGCCCACCAGGCCGGACTAAAAGCAGTAGTCGCAGTGAATTACGGAGAAGTTTTTGAATTTGCAAACAAATATAAACCCATCGCCGTTACCCTGGACGTAAAACTTCCGGACACCAGCGGATGGAAGATTCTGGAGCTATTCAAAAATGATCTGAACCTCCGGCACATTCCCATTCACCTGATTTCCGGAGAAGAGAATAAATCATTGGCTGTAAAACGCGGGGCAAAGAGTTTTTCATTAAAGCCTCTCAAAAACAAAGCATTGAATAACCTGTTCACAAACATTATTAAATTCAATAGCAAAAAGGTTAAAAACCTGCTTCTTGTAGAGGACAATGAACTCGATTATTCCAACATCATCAAAATGCTGGAACACGATGAAATTAAAATAACCCTGGCCCGCACTGGAAGTACAGCCATGAAACAGCTGAGAACTAAACAGTTTGATTGTGTAATTCTTGATTATACCTTGCCGGATACTACGGCAATGGAATTACTGCGGATGATTGATCAGAAACATTCGGAAGAAATTACACCCGTTATTATTTATTCAGCTAAAGAATTTACCTCAAAGGAAACCTCCGAATTAAAACAACTGGCGAACAGCATTATGCTGAAAGATGTAAATTCGCTTGAGCGTCTGCTGGAAGAAACGGTCATGCACCTTCACCTCGAACACAGAGATTTACAGCCCGCCAAACGGAAGATTATTGAAAATATCCGGATAAAAGAGGATGTGCTTGCAAGCAAAAATGTCCTTGTGGTGGATGATGATGTGCGGAATCTTTTTGCATTAACTACTGCCTTTGAAAGATACAACATGAATGTAATTACAGCTGAAAGCGGACAGGAAGCGATTAACCTGCTGAATGAATATGAAAATATCGACATTGTCTTGATGGATATAATGATGCCGGAAATGGATGGTTATGAAACCACTCAGAAAATACGGCGCGAAACAAAAAACAGCAGTCTTCCGATAATAGCAGTGACAGCAAAGGCCATGAAAGGAGACAGGCAAAAATGCATTGAGGCCGGAGCTTCCGATTACATTACAAAACCCGTAAAAGTGGATCAACTACTGTCCCTGATGCGCTTGTGGTTATACAGAAAATAAAGATATATGTCTGAGATTAAAATATTATTAGTGGATGACCGGGAAGACAATTTACTTTCCATTGAAACCATACTTGCTTCGGATGGCTATAGTTTTGTAAAAGCAAATTCGGGCAGGCAGGCATTAAAGATTTTATTAAAGGATCAGGATTTCAATTTAGTGCTGATGGATGTCAAAATGCCCGGTTTATCCGGATTTGAAACGGCCTCACTCATTTATGAAAGAGATAAACTCAAGCATATTCCGGTAATATTCATAACCGCCTATAACTATAGTGAAGAAAAAGTATATGAGGGTTATAAAACCGGAGCCGTCGATTATATCTACAAACCCATAAATGCACAATTATTAAAGGCCAAAGTATCTGTATTCATTGATCTGTACAAAAAAAACCATCAACTGATCATACAGGAGCAGAAACTTATTTCCATTAATAAAAATCTGGCTATAGAGATCCGGGAAAGAAAAAAATCAGAGGATAAAATAAGAAGTCTGAATGTCAGGCTCCTCGAAAACATTGAACACCTCAAAGATGCAAATACCGAACTTGCACGGTTTGCCTATGTCGCTTCTCATGATCTGCAGGAACCTCTCCGGAAAATTCAAACCTACGGAGACCTTCTGAAAAATAAATACGCTTCTGTTTTAGATGAGCCCGGCCGGAATTACATTGACCGGATCCAAAATGGATCAGCACGTTTGCAAAATTTAATTAAGGATATTTTATCTTACTCCAGGTTAACAGAAAATGATGAAGGTGCCTTTATAAAGTCTGACTTAAATAATATACTGAATGAGATCCTGATAGATTTGGAATTTAAAATTCAGGATTCCGATGCTAAAATAAAAATTACTAAGCTCCCCCAATTGCCGGTAAATCCTGGTCAAATAAGGCAGCTATTTCAGAATATCATTGGAAATGCATTGAAGTTTTCCCGGCGGGGAATTCCTCCGAAAATAAACATTACTTATGATATCATTGAAAAAGGGAATCCACTTCGGTTATACTGTAATATATATATACAGGATAACGGCATAGGATTTGACCAATCCTATGTGGAACAAATTTTCAGTCTATTTAAGAGACTGGATGATAGTTCGACGCATGAAGGTACAGGGATCGGATTGGCAATTTGTAAAAAAGTAGCGGAACAACATGGTGGATTCATTTCGGCAACAAGTAAATTAAATGAAGGGTCGACATTTATTATATCATTACCCTTAAGTCATGATGAAAGAAAAATTAGTGCAGAAAAACAAAGTATTGAGAATACTAATTGTTGACGATGATGTTGACGACAGACAACTGATTGGACTAGCCTTTAAAGAGGCGGAAGTCGGGCATTTGATTGATTTCGTCAAGAATGGCGAAGAACTAATGATTTATCTTCGGCAATCTTTTAGTACGGAAAAGAACCATCAACTACCTGATCTCATTTTACTGGACCTCAATATGCCTCGCAAAGACGGTCGGGTAGCTCTAAAAGAAATAAGATCGGATGCGGACCTTGAAAAGCTTAATATCATTATTCTTTCCACAACGATTTCCAATGAAGACCATAAATACATATCCGGATTAGGGGTAACAAAGTGCGTTACCAAACCCTGCGGATTTTACGAATTAGTAGAGATTGTAAAAAACATTAGTGAGGAACTGCTTAGAAATAGTTAGTGAGTAAGTGAATGGGAAGACTCCAGATTCCTTTTTTTGAATTCCGTTTTCCCGATTTCCAAATAGTTTACATACTCGTCAATATCAGGAGTATAACCAATAGGGGAAATTAATTCCATTTCCTGATGGTCCAGCAATACATAAAGAGGTTGTGAATTCGTCATGAATCGTGTTGTCTGCAGATCACTCCATTTATTTCCTATAGTTTTAACTTTCTTATTTGTCGTAGCTGAGGTGTACTGCTGATTTTCAGGAAGAGGTGTTTTATCATCAACGTACAGGGAGACAAGTACATAATCATTTTGCAGGCGACTTAATACTTTTGGATCTATCCATACCTTCTCTTCCATCTTCCGGCAATTTACGCAGGACCATCCGGTAAAATCAACCATTAATGGTTTACCTGTTTGTCTCGCATAGGCCAGCGCCTTATCATAATCATGGAAGCAAGACAGATTGTGAGGACAATGTGCCGGATCGGTTCCTTCTATTAAGGTGCTATTTGCAATGGCGGCCCCCCCATTCGCGCCATCCCATCCTTCATTATAAAAGATCGGGGGAGGGAAACCACTGATTAATTTCAGAGGTGCGCCCCACATTCCCGGAATCATATAAACAACGAACGAAAACGTAAGTATGGCCAACAGGGCACGGGGAATAGAAGTATAGGATTGTTCGCTGTCGTGAGAAAATTTCAATTTACCCAGCAGGTAAAAACCAAGCATGCTGAAAATGACTATCCATAATGCAATAAAAACTTCACGTTTTAAAATACCCCAATGGTAAGCCAAATCAACATTCGATAAAAATTTAAGCGCCAATGCAAGTTCAAGTAAGCCCAATACAACTTTTACGGAATTAAGCCAGCTGCCTGACTTTGGAAGAGAGTTGAGCCATGCCGGAAAAGCGGCGAATAAAGCAAATGGCAGCGCCAAAGCTGTCGCAAAACCAGCCATTCCCAAAGTCGGATTAAGCACGTTGCCTCCAACCGCCGCTTCTACCAACAGAGTGCCAATGATAGGACCTGTGCAGGAAAAAGATACCAATGCCAGGGTAAAAGCCATAAAGAAAATTCCCAACAAGCCTCCCCGGTCGGAAGCAGTATCCGCCTTATTCACCCAGGAAGCAGGAAGGGTAATTTCAAAAGCCCCAAGAAATGAAATAGAAAATACTACAAACACTACAAAGAATGCCAAATTCATGAATACATTGCTGGCCAATGCGTTCAGAGCATCGGGACCAAGCGAGAAGGTGATCAGGAGTCCAAGAGAAACATACAATACAATAATAGATATACCATAAATAATCGCATTTGCAATGCCCTGTTCGCGCGTTTTGCTGCGTTTAGTAAAAAAACTGACCGTAAGCGGTATCATTGGAAATACGCAAGGAGTGAGTAAGGCCAGCAATCCTCCGAAAAAACCAAGAATAAAAATTCCCCAGGAAGAATGTTCAACGACCGGAACAGGTGCAGTTGCGGCAATAATGGTATTGGACTTCGAATGAACACCTGTTTTCAACGAATCGATTTTGGCGGATTGATTCGTGTCCGCCGGCCCGGCGTCGAGGGAACTGTTTTTTACACTTTTCGGCAGAGTATCTGTAAGGGTTTTAGCAGGCATGCCTTCCAGCTGAATAGAGAACTCCTTTGCATCGGGAGGTAAGCAACGTGAATCATCACAAACCATAAAGTCGACTTTGCCCTTGACCTCAAAAGGTTTTAGTGATGTGATTTTTAGTTTCTGCTTAAACTCCGCATTTTTTTGAAAAAAAAGTAAATCTATTCCAAAATTCTGATCGTGAATTTTTTCAGGTTTTCCTTCCGTGACCTTACCAATAAGCTGAAAATTTTTACTTTTTTCAATCGTGAATTTTGTGGGAATAGGCCCTCCGTCATCAATAAACTGAGAATACAGATGCCAGCCCTTATCAATTTGGGCCTTGAAGACCAGTTCGGCTTCTGTATCGCTGATTTTTCTTGAACTGAAAGTCCATTTGACAGGATTGAGAACCTGCGCAACAAACGCAGAAAACATTCCAACCATTAAAAACAAAATGATTGAAACTGCCCCTTTAAAATGTCTTGGTTTAGATTTCATACCCAGATGCCGGGTATCAAAATTACGGAATTTTATTGGCTTTCTGTTCCACCTACATCTTTACTTCATGAATGCGGTGAATGGGGATAACGACACCCTGTTTCAGAATGATTCTTTTATCCGTTACACCCCATATAGTTGTTTCAATCTGTTTAATACTTTCCGAATCCTCAAACACTATTTTAATTTTCCCTTTTTCAATGTTTCCAAGCTTTAGTGCCTTATCCAAATCAGCTTTGCGAAGCTTAATGGCATCTGCCGCAAGTAATACTTCTTCATTGGGAAATCTGAGCTGCGCCACTTGTTCTTTTTCAATCACTTCTGGCTTTTTAAGGTTCGCTTCCATAATTATCTGATTTAATTATAGTGATTGAACGCAGTTTCTTGAAAAACGTTACAAAAAATTTCATAAAAATTCAGGAAGCAAGCGCTTTCCTTATAATTTCCGTCAACTCATCCGCCCGTTGGCTTCCGATACGGTACTTAAGCCCGCTTTTATCAATCAATTCAACGAACTCATTGCCCCGGGTATAAAATCGGATCTTGCCTTTGCTATGTAAATTATAGACCGAACGACCAACGAAATGTTTACGGTACCGCACTTTACGTACAGAAACAATCTCCGAAAATTCAATTTTAACTTTTCGCGATGTCCAAAGGCCTGTAAGCGTTATACCCGAGATACTGACTGAAGTATGCAGGTGAACGACAAATATGAAAATAATAGAAAATAAAAGTATTGTTACGCCCATGATAAAGAAAAGCTGACCTGAATTTTCCAGGCTCTGAGCCGGATAGGAGCCGATATGCACCCCTGAAACATCCACGGCCTTCGGATTTTCGGACCAATAATAAGCCAGGAAACAAAACAAAGCCAGAATGGTACGACGTAACATAGACTGTTTATTGTATCCCAAATACTGCTTTTCCTCAAATAGGACGGCTTCCTTCATGATTTAAATATACAAATTACTTTCGTTTTTTCGGTCACTTTGTAGCGCTCATCTAACCGTTCTCCGACGATCCAGGCAATCTCAGATCCCGAAATCAAAAGCCAGGTATTTTCTTTGTCAATCAGGGAAAATTTATTATCTGTAAAATAATCACTCAGCTTCTTTTGAGTTTTCATTCCAAGGGGCACAAATGCATCTGCCTGCTTCCATTTTCTAAGAGTCAACGGAAATTTTAATTTATCCCTGTCTATACAGGCCACATCCGGGGACCGGGGAATTTTAAAAGATCCCAATTTCCTTTTCGAAACCGTGAGTGGAAAAGGCACTCGCAACTTTGTTACGTCTGTTTCAATCAAATACGTCCGTTCCTCCGGAGTTGAAATCGGAACAATAAGTAGTTGCATTCTGTTCTTCACCAAACGGTGCGTAGCAGAAAAATATTGCTGACCAGAACCAGTTGTAGTTAACACGTGCACAATATC